>NZ_JALEKL010000009.1:300000-428473 GCF_022768985.1 Methanosphaera sp.
TGCATTTAGTATAGTTTCAGAAAGTGCTACATCAACATTACTATTTTCTCGAATTCTAACACAATCAAGCATACTATATTCATCTAAAATACCATAAATTTCATCTCTAAAATGACCAAGCATAACTGTAATATTTTCAATATCTGCTTTCATAACATTTTCTATTGTATGTATAATTATAGGCTTATCATCAATTTTAAGTTTTAATTTATGAATAGGCTCCATTTTAAGATTAGTGAAATCCTCTATCATTCTTGAATTTCTACCTGCTGCTGTTATTATAGCATCCATATAATCACATCCCCCTAAAGCATATCACTTTTTTTTAATTAATTATATGATTTATTATATCATCTATAAAAATAGGAAATGTAATTTTAAAATCAGGGAAAAAAATAGTTTTTTTTAGAAAAATAAATTATAAAAAAAAATAGCTAGTTTATTTTGAAAAAAGAAAAGATTAGAAGAATTTTTCTAATCTTCTGATGAACTTGAAACTGTGGATGATGTTGTTACATTGTTATATGTAGCATTATCTTTAAGTTCATAGATTGTTGTGAAAATCTGTGTATCTCCACTTTCTCCTTCAGTCCACATAACTATCTTAATTGGATAGTCACCATTGTTTGTTACAAGAACATCTGCTGTTGGTCTGTATTCATATAAAATACATTCTTCTGCTCCACTCATACCTACAGGTAATGGATTTCCAAGAGCAAGTATTGCATCTCTTAGTGATCTTCCAGGTGGACATACACCGTGTGTTGCACTACCTGATGCTGCTTCTGATTCACTAATTGATGTGAAAGATACATTTTCTTTTCCATGAGCTGCTGAGTGTGGTGGAATTATTGTGTTGTTCCATCCATCTGCAAACATCTTAGCATTTGCTGCTCTTACTTCTGTTGGATATCCTGCAAGATAACGTACTGTACTTACAGCAGAACTTACATTTGTCTCTGATGCATTGTGTGTATATACCATTACAGGTGCACCTGAGGTGTAGTTTCTCATGTAATCGTAAGCTCCTTGACCAAATTTATGGATTATATTTTTCTTACCATATACTCCATTTCTTTTATCACTGAAGTCTCCAAGGTAGTAGTCTACTGTGATGTTATCTCCATCTTTTGATGAATTAAACCATTCTTTTAATGATGCTGCTGAAACAAAGTCTGTAGGAACTGTATCATTATTAATATCAGTTGCTTTTACTGTTTTTACGGTTTTATTATTTTCTACAAGTTTTATTTCATCACCTGCTTTAACAGCTTTTGTATATGGAAGTTTATGTCCCCATACCATTGAAGTTGCAGGTTTTACTGAAACTTTATTGTTTTCATCAAATTCAACTACTGCAGGACCATCTAGTTTACTTGAGATGTGTCCATCTGCTGTTATGTACGAATTGTTTTTAATAACATCATTAGGTGCTGCTGCTGTTACTATACTGAAAAATACTGTTGATATATCACGATTTTTAATAGGTCTTAGTATGTTCATTGGATTTGATGCTATTGGAACTTTCTGTACTGTAGCTTGATCTATTAATGCATCTCCTGATACAACAGTTGAACCATTTTCATATCCAATAGGGTTCTCTTTTGCTATAGTTTCAGCTGTAACCATATTACATAAGAGTCCAGAAACTGCTACTGTTACTAGAAGAACAATAATTAACAGATATGGATTATCTAATTTTTTCTTTATTTTAATTAACCCCCTATCTAATTTTAAGAAAAAATTTTATTTTCAATTATTTTATTATTATCTATTTTTATTTGTTTTAATAAATAAAGATTATTTAATAATTATATTTTAATCTATTTAAATTAATAAAAAAAGTTAATATTCACATATATTAGGTGTTTATACTTGGTTAAATCGTTCTAATTTATAAAAAAAAGATTAAAATGAAGGTTATAGTTGAAATTATATGTTTTAATTTCTTTATAATTCATCTTCTAGCATTGATGTAATTTTTGTAATTTTTTCTTGTCCATTTCCACCAATGAATATTTTTGAGTTTTGTTTTGAATTTATATATCGTATTATATCATCTATATTTTTAAGTACCATCATATCTTTGTTATATCCAATATTATTTAGATATTCAATATAGTCATACGTTGTATCTTCTAGTCCTGGGAAGATTATAAGTGTGTCAGGTTTGTATGATTTGATATAGTCAAGTATATTGTATCTGCATGTTTCATACTTTCTTGGTGTTCCTATAATTAGAATGTCAAATCTTTCCTCATCAAGTACTGCTTTTAGTGCATCTACATTGTCTGTTTTTCCTGTTATTACCTCGTTTGTATTGTATATGATCTTCTTTGTACGTCCTTTTACTGCTTCAAATTCTGCTAGTGATTTTTTAATTTCATCTGTATTTATTCCCAGATATTGGCATGTCATGTATGCTGCATCTGCATTTTTTAGGTTGAATTTTCCAAATAAATTAAGATCTCCATCATAGATATTAAATAGTAATGGATTGCTGCTTTCATCCTTTATTTTAACAAGATTTTCATCATTACAATTAAGAATTGCTGGTTTGTCTTTTATAAATTCTGCAACCTCTTGAGTATATTGTTCAATTGAACCATGAACATCCATATGATCATAGCCAATATTTGTAACAACAACAATATCTATGTCAAAAACATAACTACAAAAAGCAAGAGTCATATCACATACTTCAATAACCATGTAGTCATAATCATTTTCATTAGCATCAAGTAGAAGTTCATTATAACCAGAAAATCCACCACCACCATTACCACCAATTGCTACCTTATATCCATTATTTTTTAGAATCTCATAGATCATATGAGTAGTGGTAGTTTTACCATTAGTTCCAGTAACAGCAATTGTCTTAACAGATTTATGTTTTGTAAATATATCAGATATGAAAATGTCACGTTCTATAATATCTTTACAAATCTTTTTATTAAATAAACTAGGACTTACACTAACAGCATCAGATTTAAATATCTTATCAAGATTATGACTTCCAACTTCAAGATCAAGATTAATGTTTTCATCAAAACCACTACTTTGAAGTAATGATAAGTCAATATCCTTATTAATATCTGATGAATAAACATCATAATCCCGCTTAAGTAGAGAAATTGTTGCTTTTTGTCCTTCAACACCTAATCCAACTACACTTATCTTCATAAATAGCCCTCATGTTATATTTTTTCTATAATTAAAAAAAACCTAAAATGAAATATTAAAGGTTCTAATTTATTTTAATTATTTACTAATATAATATAAATATTTTAATTTTAATATTATTATTCATAATAAAAAAAATAATTAATTATTAAATAGAAAAAAAAACTATTTCAAAAAAGGTATGAAAATTTTATAAATAATACTATTTTTTTATATAATTCCCAACTATAGGAGTAATGAGTTAAATGAAAAATATGACAAAAACAATTCTTAAAAAGATTGATGAGGTAAAACAACCAATCAAAATCATGCACGTATGTGGATCACACGAACATACCATAATGTATAACGGTATAAGATCCATGCTACCACCTGAAGTTGAAGTTGTAGCAGGTCCTGGATGTCCTGTATGTGTTGTACCATCACAGGAAATTGATGAATGTGTAGCACTAGCAGAACAAGGAGTAACAGTAGCAATATTTGGAGATATGCTAAGAGTACCAGGTACAGTAAAATCATTAGCAGATGCAAAATCAGAAGGTGCAGATGTAAGAATAGTATATGGAATTTCCAATGCTGTTGAAATGGCAAAAGAATCAGACAATGATGTTGTATTTATGTCAGCAGGATTTGAAACAACAGCACCACTAACTGCAAATGAACTTCTAAGTGAACCACCAGAAAACTTCTCAGTTCTATCAAGTCACAGACTTGTACCACCAGCACTTGACTTCTTAGTACATGATGATGTACAACTAGATGGACTTATAGAACCAGGACATGTATGTACAATTATTGGTACAAAACCACTAGAATTCCTATCTGATGACTATGGAATTCCACAAGTTGTATCAGGATTCAATCCACTTGACATACTCCTTTCAATATACTTCATATTAAAACAGAAAAAAGAAGACAATCCAAGAATACAAAACGAATACAAACGTGCAGTAGCAGAAGAAGGAAACATCAAAGCACAAGAAGCAATGGCTGAAGTATTCAGACCAGTAACAAAAGAATGGAGAGGTTTCCCAGAAATACCAGACTCTGTATATGATCTTAAATCAGAATTTGACGATCATAATGCACGCGTAAAATATGACATGGATCTACCAGATACAGAAAATGTACCAAAAGGATGTATCTGTGGACCAATTCTCAGAGGAACAGCAAGACCAGAGGATTGTAAATTATTCAGAGGAGAATGTAACCCACTTCACCCAATAGGTGCATGTATGGTAAGTAAAGAAGGTACATGTAATATTGCATACAGATACTCAAAAATGGACTAAATATTTTATAGTCACATAAGAAACTTGAAAATTAAAGAAAATAAAAGAAAAAATAAATTTATTAGGATGAAAAAGTTATGGATCATTTACTAGATAATATTTTAAATAAACTAACAAAACAAGTAGATCATGCAGAAGTATATGCTGAGAAGATAATTTCAACAGATGTTGACATACTAAATGATAAAATTAACCATGCAAAAGATGAAGACATCTATGGAATTGGTATCAGAATATTTAAAGATCAAAAACAGGGATTTGCATATACAACAAACATTGATAGAATAGATGAAACAATTAATCAAGCAATAAATAATTCAAAACTAAATCATAAAGATGAAAATTTAGTAATGATAGATAATTCAAAAAAATACTCACAAATCAAAGGATTATACAACAAAGATGTCATAGATATGGATGTTGAAGATGCAATTGAGTATTCACAAACCCTAATAGATCTAACAAAAGATGCAAAATGTAACCCTACATCTGGTGGATTTTCAACAACAGTAAGTGAAATACAGATAATGAACTCAAATGGTATAGATGTAAAAGAACAACAAACAGGATGTGGAGCATCAATATCTGTTAATGTAGATGATAATGACGTTGTATCAAGTGCATACTACTATGATTTAAGTCATAGTGTAAATATTGACTTGGAAAATATTGTTCAAAAAGCAACAAAACTAGCACTAGATTCAAGAAATGCAAAACCAACACAAACACGTGATAGTAATGTAATTCTTAATCATACAGCTGCAGTATCACTTCTTGGAACATTCCTCAGTGCAATTGGAAGTGAAAATGTACAAAGAGGAAGATCATTATTTAAAGATAAACTAGAAATGCAAGTTGCAAATGAAAACTTCACATTAACAGATGATGGAACACTAGATTATGCACTTAATTCATCAATAGCTGATGGTGAAGGTATGCCATCTGAGAAGACCACACTAATTGAAGATGGAATACTTAAAAGTTTCATATACGATGCATACCATGCTAAAAAAGATGAAGCAGATGTACAAACAACAGCAAATGCAGTGCGTGATAGTTATTCATCAACACCATCTGTTGGATTTACAAACCTAAAACTTGACTTTAAAGATGTAGTTAAAGTTAGTGATATTCAAGATGGAATAATTGTAGATAATGTTATGGGAGCACATACAGCAAATCCTATAACTGGTGATTTCTCAGTTGAAGTATTAAATGCATTTGAAATAAGAAATGGTGAAATTGCAAATCCAATTAAAAAAGGTATGATTTCAGGAAATATCTTTGAAATTATGAAAGATGCAAAAGCAGTAGATAGTGAAATTCGCCAGGTTGGAAGTTGTATAACTCCACAGATTTTAGCTGATAATCTACGTATTATTGGATAAATAAATTTTTTTCTTTTTATTTTTCCAGATAACCACCATTTAACCCCTTAAACTCCATTTTTTTAGATTTTACTTATTATTTTAAAAATATGATTTAATATAAACTCTTAAATTTTTATATATTATAAAAAAGATATATTTTCTTAATCTAAAAAAAGGTATATAATATAATTTTTATAATTCTACTAATAGAGTAAAAAAACTAATAATAAAAGAAATCCTTTTTTAATACTAATTAGGCATAATACAATTTAATGATTATTTCATAGTATTTTTTTAACTTAAATAAAAAAAAAACAAATTAAGAGATGAGGTAGTATATAATGTTTTGTAGAAACTGTGGTACAGAACTTAGCGACGATGACAATTTCTGTTTTAATTGTGGAAATAAAGTAGGAGAAGAAGCAGAAACCACACCTAAAGAAGAACCAAAAGCTGTAGATGAATTTGACGAACTTCTCGAATTAGACACTGAAGACTTTGAAGATGAAGGACTTGTATGGGAAGAAGTACCAATAGATGAAGATTTAAGCTTTATTGAACCAGAAGCTGAAAAAGAAGAAGTAGAAGAAAAACCTAAAGCAAAACCTAAAAAAGATGTGTCAAATCTTAAATCAGTGAAATCAACAATTGCAAATCCAATAAAACCAAAAGCAAAACCTAAAAAAGCAGCACCAAAAGCAGCACCTAAAGTTGAAAAACCAGTTGTTGAAGAAGAACCTGTTGATGAAATAGTAGAAGATATACCAGTAGAACAAGAAGAAGTACCAGTAGAACAAGAAGATATTCATGTAGATGATACAGAAGTTATGAGCATTGATGAAGATGCAGTAGTACTTGATGATGATGAATTACTTCTTGATGATGATATAATAATTGATGATGACATCGTAATTGATGAAGCAGATCCTGTTATTGATGAAATTATATCAGAAGAACCAAAAGCTGAACCTGAAGTTGAACAACCAGTAGTTGAAGAAAAACCTGTTGTTGAAGAAAAACCAGAACCAGTAGCTGCTAAAACAGAAGACGTAATTATTCCAGAAATTGAAGATGAAGAACCTGAAATAAAAGAAGCAAAATCTGTTGTAGAAGAAGCAAAAGAAGCAGTAAGAGAAGCAAAAGCTGTAGTTGATCCAAAATCTGAAACAACAGTAGAAGAAAAACCAGCAGATGATGATATTGATGATGATCTTGAAAAACTTCTCAAATTAGATGATGAAGAAGATGAACAAAAAGAAGATGAAAAACCACCAGTTCTTAAATCACTACAAGATTCTGTGAAAAAACAAAAACAACAAGAAGAAGAAAAACAAGAAAAAGATTCAAAAATCAAAGATAAATTCAACAAAATCCTCGAAGATGATGATATTGATGATCTAGCTGATCTTGAAGGAGAACTTGATGAAAACATAAACACATTAAGTAGTAAACTTGTAACAATTCTTATCATCGTATTAATTCTTGTAATTGCAGCTGTTGTTGCATTATCATTAATTAACTACATAGGAATGTAAAGAAAAATATTTTTTTACAATAAAAACTTCCACACCACTTCTTATTTTTTTTCTTTTTTTAAAAAATAATTAAAAATAATAAACTATCTAAAAAAAGGGAATTTTATGAAACTTCTAAAAAGTAAAGATGATATTTCACGTTTAACTGAAATTGTTAATGTACTAATAAAATATGGATTTGACAATTCAATTACAAACGATCTTAAATCTAAAATAAAGATATTTAACAAAGTACTTCCTGAAACACAAAACTATGATGTTAATACAAGAATTAGACTAGTACTTGAGGAGCTTGGAACAACATTTATAAAACTTGGTCAAACACTAAGTACATTTCCAAACATTGTAGGTGTAGAGTTAGCTGAGGAGTTATCAAAGCTACAACAATCAGCACCTGTAAGTGATTATGAGGATGTGAAAGATGTAATTGAATCTGAATTTTCAAAGCCTATAGATGAAGTATTTTCAGATTTTTCAGAAAAACCTATTGCATCAGCAAGTATAGGTCAAATACACAAAGCATTCTATAAAGATAATCTTGTTGCTGTAAAAGTTCAACATCCTAATATTCAACAAACAATTGAAAGTGATATTAGGATAATGAAAACAATATCAAAATATACAAATAAGCTATCATCACTTGCAATATTTAATTTTCCAGAGTTAATTGATGTATTTGAACGTGACATGAAAAATGAGCTTGACTATACATTTGAGGCAATAAATACGATTCATATGGATGATCTTCTCAGAGATGATGAAGTTCATATTCCAAAGATATATAGTGATGTTTCAACATCAAAGATTCTTACAATGGAATTTATTGATGGGGTAAGTCTTAGTGAAGTATTTGAAGCTAGTGATGATGAATATGATAAAAAGAAGATTGCTCATGTTGGTGCTGATTCATACATAAAACAGATTCTTATTCATGGATTTTATCATGCAGATCCTCATCCTGGAAATATCTTTGTAATTAATCGTGATATTGTTACATTTATAGACTTTGGTATGATAGGACATCTAAGTAATTCTCTTCGTAAGGATCTTATTAAGTTATTTACATTTATTATTCAAAACGATGCATATCTTCTTACAAAACAACTATATCGTATGAATATTGTTAAAAATAAGAAGTACTTTGAAAGTATTGAAAATGAGATAATTTATCTTCTTGATAAAAACTATAATGCTCAATTTAATGATATTACAGGTATTTTTCAGGAAGTTATAAAATCAAAAACACTCCAACAATATGGTGTTGTTATTCCTCGTGAACTTATGATGGTAATACGTACAATATCTATGGTGTATGATTTTGGATGTAAGCTTGATGATGAATTTGATACAACAGAAGTTCTAAGACCTTATGCACTTAAATTATTTTTAGATAACTTTAGTGGTAGTAATATGTATCATAAAAGTCGAAAGTTTTCCATGAATCTTGAATATCTTATGCATGAACTTCCCGATGCATTAATTAAGTTTTTAAATATTGTAGATGATGATGGTAAGGTACGTCTTTCTCTTGAATCTAATGAACTTGACAGTATTAACAATATAGTTTCACGTATAATTAATGAAATTGTTCTTTCTATTATTATTGCAGCACTTCTTATTGGTTCATCTGTAATGGTTCACTCTGGTGTTGGAATGAAATTATTTGGATATCCAATTCTTGGATTTGTTGGATTTTCATTTAGTGGAATTCTTGGAATAATACTTGTTATTATGATTCTAAGACGTGGAAATTACTAATAAAAAAAAAATTTATTATAACTATATCTCCACCAATTATTTTTTTTTCTTTTTTTTATAGTTAAAAATTTAGGAAAAAAATATAATCTCTCTTTTTTTTAGAAAAAATAAGTTTTTTGATATTTAAAATAAAAATAAAAAAGTTTAAAATTTAGTTTTATATATTTGGGTGATGATTTTTATCTAAAAGAAACTGTCAAGACTTGTTTGTTTTTCATTGTTCATGACTTGTTCTTCACTATATCCAATTGCTTCAAGAATTCTTAATGTTGCTGGCAATACCTGATTTTGTATGTAGTATTCAGCATCATATGAGAATTTATCTCCAATAAGTTCAACTGGTTCTGCTTTTTGACTTATTGATCCTTTAGCTTTTGTTATAACATAGCTTATAATAGTACCACTTTTTACATTAATTCCATGGTCTATTAGTTTTCTTGCAGCAATTACATGTGGTGCTATTTGTTTGTAGTTTTCAGGTTTCTTTGTTAGTTTTGTATGAATAACTAGATCATCAAGTGGAACTTCACCCTTATTAAGACGTGTAATAACATTATTTACTATCTTTTTAGCCTTTTTAGGTGATGCATCCTTTAGTATTGCTTCAAGTACATCGTGTTGTGTCTGTTTTGCAACGTTTGCCCAGTCTCGTCTAACAAGTTCAAGACCTTTAACTGTTATTTCACCATCAGATATGACTGCATATCTTTTTTTTGTTACGAAGAATCCTCTATCATAGTAACCTTCAAGTTCAAGTTCCATGTCTGAGGGAAGATTTTGATTTATGGAGCTTAGTAGCTCCTCAATCTTTTCTTCAATTATTGGTGGAATGCTCATTCGATTAATACACCGTTTACAATTCCGTTTTGTCCTGGTCTGGATGTGATTCTTGCATTACCAATTTCTGTTTCAACAATTGCACCTTTTGTAATGATGTTTCTTCTTACAAAGTGGCTGTTTGCTGAGTTTTCAAGAACTGTGATAATTTCAACATTTTTTGTTGAGTTGTCTTTAGGATCTACAACGTTGATTCTGTTAGCAACTGTTGCTCTTGTTTTTGAGCAGTTTCCTCTTGCTACAATTTCTTTTTTAACTTCTTCACCAATTCTTGTTTCTGCTGGTGTTCTTCCGAATTCAGCGTTTCTTTTGTTTTTGTTTCTTATTGATCTTGCTCCAGATGGTTTTCTTAGGGAGCTTCCTTGCCATATTGCCATTTTTTCACCTTAGTTTTTTTAATTAAATTAAATTTTATACTAAAGAATTAAAATCTTTAGATAAATCCGTAAATAATTACCCATTATAGGTAATTTGTGATATAATATAAAGTATTTGTAATTAGTTTAATCTACCAAAATTTGTAGTAAACTAAGTTTATTGTATAATATAAATTTTATTTTTCATAAAATAAATAAAAGAGTAAATATTATATTATACTAATTTTTACAATAATATTATAATATATAATTAATATTATATTTATATTTTATCGAATAAATTTCACAACCCAAAAAAATTAATATATTCATCTTACTTTTTTCATAAAAACCTATTTTTTATAGTGTAAAATTTTATTAAATAATTAATTGATAAATATATATTATAAATAAATAAAAAAACTAAAAAAATTTTTATTACTAAAGGATTTTAATTTTTTTTGTAAAAAACAAAAGTATATAGGAGCAATATATAATGGCATATAATGATGATAAAATTAACATGGTTCATGGTGCTGGTGGAGAAGTAATGCAACAGATGATTTCAGAAATTGTTCTATCAAATGTTACTAAAAAAAGTGTAAATGGTGGAATAGGACTTGAATCATTAGATGACAGTGCAACAATACCAATTGATGATGAAAATGTAGTTGTAACAACTATTGACAGTCATACAATACAACCATTATTTTTCCCAGGTGGAGATATAGGAAGAATATCTGCAGCAGGAACCTTAAATGATATATCAGTTATGGGAGTAAAACCAGTTTCATTAAGCAATTCAATGGTTATAAGTGAAGGATTTTCAAGAGAAGATCTTGATAAAATCATGAAATCAATGGATGAAGCATGCCAAGAAGTAGGAGCTGCAATTGTTACAGGAGATACAAAAGTTATTGACAGTGACAAACTTGACTCAATGATTATAACAACAGCAGGAATAGGTATAGGTAAAAAAGAAAACGTAGTACGTGACTGTACCTTAAATGTTGGAGATAAAGTAATTGTAACAGGAACAGTTGGAGATCATGGAATGGCTATTATGTCCAAACGTGAAGGATTTGGATATGATACAGAACTACAATCAGATGTAGCACCTGTATGGTCAATGGTTGAAGCAGCACAAAAAGTTGGAAAAATTACAGCAATGAAAGATCCAACACGTGGTGGAATAGCAAATGCATTAAATGAAATGGCAAATAAATCAGGTGTAGGTATGAGATTATATGAAGAAAATATACCAGTAAGACCTGAAGTTGAAGCTGTATCAGACATGCTTGGAATTGACCCATTTGAAGTTGCAAATGAAGGAAAAATTGTAATGGGTGTAGAAGCTGAAAATGCAGAAGATATGCTTGAAGCAATAAGAAAAACTAAGTATGGTAAAAATGCACAAATTATCGGTGAAGTTACAGATACAAACCGTGTAATTATGGAAACTCTTATTGGTGGAGAAAGATTAATAGAACCTCCAATAGCAGATCCTGTACCTAGAGTATGTTAAGTGGTAGTTATGGAACATTTTATTTTAAGAACAGAAGCATTGATAGTTGATGGTATTATAGTAACTCTTCTTACAGCGTTACTTAATAACATTCTATTTATGTTATTTGTCTTGTTACACATACCAGTTCTTAACTTATATAATATGGTTGTACTTGTTGTTGTAACAATGGCATACTTTACAATCTTTGAAGCAAAAACAAACAAAACAATAGGAAAGAAAATGCTTCACTTATATGTATCAGATGCTGAAGGATACATGAGCTACAAAAAAGCATTCATCAGAAATATTACAAAAATCTGTTGGGTACCACTTATTGTTGATATTATAATTGGTAAAATATTAAACTACCCATCAAGATTATTTGATAAAATTGCACAAACTGATGTTTATGCAGATAATGAACTTGAAAGTGTAGATGAAGACGATGACTTCGAAGCATTAGATGATGATTTTGAAGAACTAGATGCTGACTTTGAAAGTGAAGATAAAGAAAAATCAGCTTCCTAGATTAAAAGAAATAGAAACACAAAAAAACAACTAGAAAAGATAAAAGAAAGGAGATATGAGTTTTGTTAGATATAAAATTATTCAGAGAAAATCCAGAAAAGATCATTGAATCTGAAAAGAAAAGATTCAGAGAAACCACAAATGTTGAAAAAACAATAGAATATGATAATTTATGGAGAGAAGGTCTTCAAAGATTAAACAATCTAAGATCAGAAAAAAATAAACTATCAAAATCATTCAAACAAGCAAAAAAAGATGGAAATATTGAAGAAGTAATATCAAAATCTAAAGAAGTAGCAGAAGAAATTAAAAATCTTGAACCAAAAATTGCAGAATATGAAAAAATCCGTGATGAATACAGATACAAAGTAGGAAATATTATAGATGACCAAGTACCAGTATCTGATACAGAAGATGACAATGAAGTTATAAAAACATATGGTGAAATTCCACAATTTGACTTTGAAGCATTAAATCACGTTGATCTTATTGAAAAAGTTGATGGAGCAAATCTAGAAACAGCATCTGAAGTTTCAGGATCAAGATTTTACTACTTAAAAGAAGATATACTCTCACTTAACCTTGCACTTATTCAATTTGCATTAAATGAACTAACAAAAAAAGGATATACTCCAATGCAAACTCCATTTTTCATTAAAAGTGAAGTTGCAGCAGAAACATCAGAACTTGGTGAATTTGAAGAAACACTCTATAAAATAGAAGATGAAGATTTATATCTTATTGCAACAGCAGAACAAACACTTGCAGCATTACACAGAAATGAAATTATAGATTCAGAAGATTTACCACTAAGATACTGTGCACTTTCCACATGTTTCAGAAAAGAAGCAGGATCACATGGAAAAGATACACTTGGTATTTTCAGAGTACATCAATTTGAAAAAGTTGAACAATTCATCTATACAACACCAGATAACTCTGATGCAGAACATAAAAAACTTCTAGAAGTAACAGAAGACATCTACCAGAAACTTAATCTTCCATACCGTGTTGTTGCAATTGTATCATCAGCATTAAATGATAATGCAGCAATAAAATACGACCTTGAAGCATGGTTCCCTGGATCTGAAACATACCGTGAACTTGTATCATGTACAAATTGTAAAGATTACCAGGCAAGAAAAATCAATACAAGATATGGAAAAGCAGGATCAGGTGATGCTCAAATTCTTCACACACTCAACAGTACAGCTATTGCTACAGAACGTACAATCTGTTGTATTCTTGAAAATTATCAACAAGAAGATGGAAGCGTTAAAGTTCCTGAAGTTCTCACACCTTACATGAACAAAACAGTTATTGAAGCTAAAAAATAAGTTTTATATTTGAAAACTTAAATATTTCCTTTTTTTACTTTTTTTTATATTAAACAAAAACCTATATTTTTCTAAATTAAATACATAGTATTTTTTGAAAATTACCCTTATTTATAACAATTAAACTAAATGTATTTATTAATAATGATAATTAAATATTATATTAAATCAAAAGATATTACTTAAAAATCATTGATTAACAATTAAAATTAAAGAAGGTAATTGACATGAAAATTAAAGAAATAATGATGGAGGATGTTCAATCAGGATCAGTGCCAGGTACAATTCATGGAATATATGAAATACTAAAAGACACAAAATTATCTGGATTACCAATTGTTAAAAAACAAACAAATGAAGTTGTTGGGATAATAACAAGAACAGATCTTATTAAAAATCCTGATGAAGATCAAATTGCTATGGTGATGACAAGAAATCCTGTTACTGCATCACCTGATGAGGATGTAACATCTGTTGTTCAGAAAATGATCAACAATAATATTAGAAGAGTTCCAATTACAGTAGATAATGAACTTGTAGGTATTGTAACATCAACAGATATTATTAATAAAGCATTATGGAAAGTTGACAATATTGAACCTGTTGAAAAATACATGATTCATAAAGTTCCAACCATATGGGATAAAACACCTATATCTGTTGCATATTCAATAAGCAGATATTTTAACTTCAAATGTGTTGTTACACTTAATGATGAAGGTAAAGTTTCAGGTATTCTTACAGAAACAGACTTTATACGTGAAAGTAGAGTTGCACAAGAACAAGTAGTAAGTAGTAGTGCTATTGGTACAGAAGGAGATAAATGGACTTGGAACAGTGAAAGTGTAATGTATATTATTAAAAATACACTTAAGTTTTCAGATAAACTTGTAGTTGATGTTATTAAAGATCAAAAACTACAAACTGTTACACGTAAAACTTCAGCAAAAGAATGTGCAAGTATACTTAGACAGTATCATATAGAACAAATTCCTGTAATTAACATGTCACGTGAACCTATTGGACTTGTTAGATCTGGAGATTTAATGCGTTCAATGATTCAGTAAAAAAAGGGGAGTTTAAATATTTAAATAGAATATATTAATTAGATATATTCTACACTTTTTCTTTTTAATAACTTAATTATCTTATTTATTTTACTACTAAAATCATATTTTTGTGGTATGATTATTTTTCCATTCTGATATATTAGGATGTCATTATATTTTATGTAATTTTCACATTTTATACTATTTTCACTACTTTTTTTCATATTTTTATATGTTTCATCCATATTTATTTCATATGGTAGTTGATATGTATTGTTTTGACCATCATTTTGTGGTACTACTTTTGTCTTTTTATATCCTGTTATATCAAGTTGTATCTTTTCATATCCAAGAGCTTGTAGTTTATGTGTTAGTTTTTCTATTAGGTTTTTATCTAATATTTCAAGTGGTTCATCAACTACTATCGTTGCAGTATTACCATCTATACGAAGTCGTATATTTTCCTGATTTATGAGTGTGTGCATATATTTTTCTGCCACGTCAACTTTTGTGAGTTTTTCATGTGAAACTTCCTGATCTGTTTTTATACGTGTTGAAAGACATGTTGTATTTGTTGAATATGTTAAACCAAGGTGATTTATTATTTCAAATACATCATCTTTTGTTATGTCACATTCAATTAGTGGACTTACCATCTGGTGGATGTCATTTACAACAACACCTGGTCTGTCTTCAAATAGATCTGTTATATTTGTTCCTTCAAGAAGATAGTCATAATCATTATATTGTGGTATTTGTTTTATTTTTGAATACATTAATTTTCTACATTCAAAGCATCGACTCTTGTCATTTGCTATAAATTTTGGATCTTCAAGAAAGTTTACATCAACTACTTCATGTTTTAGATTATACTCTTTTGCTTTTTGTCTTGTATAGTCTATAAATTCTGATGGCATCATATGATTGTCAATTGTTACAAGTAGACTTTCAGGACTTACCTTTGAGAGTATATATGCAATTAGACTACTGTCTGATCCTCCACTAAATGCTAGTATGCATCGTTTATCTTTTAGAAAATCCTCTAGTTTTGCTATTTTTTCATCTATCATCACTTTACATCTACTCCTACTAATTTTTTTTTATTGTTGCATTTTTAGTTGTTTGATATAGTTTATTGTCTTTTTTGCATCCTCATATTTTATATCAAAGTTTTTATCTTTTATGTATCCTAGTAGTTGTTGTTGAATTTCTCCATCAATTTTTGATTTTGCAATAACATATTCAAATGACCTTTTCGGGTAGTATGTTTGTTTTGCTGCATCTAGTATTTGTTGTTTTTGTTGTGTTGTTATTATTTCATCATCACATGCAAATTCTAGGTTGTATCGTATGTTAATGTATGATTCAGATAACTGTTCATAGCTTTCAGGATCTAATGCTACTGCTACATCATCATCTGAGTCTATCACTTCATTTTTATAATCATTAAATATTGAACCTACACCTTCCATTCCATAAGGATATAGTTCACATGCACGTAGTGCTCCCATACTTGCACCACCTACTACTTTTATTCCATTCTTTAGTGCTTTTAGTATTTCTTTATGTGCTACTGCAGGGCTTTGATGAAATACTCCATCTATTATTCCTATTATGTCAATATCATCGTATTTTTCTAGTATTTCTTCTATGTCTCCTCGTTTTATGGGTGGCATGTATATTGCATCGGGTAGGATTTCTTTTGCCTGTTTGTGTGATATTGAAAGTCCTGTATATATTATTGTTGTCATATTAAATCATCTTATTAATTCATTGTGTAGTTTTATAAGGCGATCTATTGCATCTTTTGACATGCCTTTATTTGTCCATTTTTCTATTACAAAGTCTAGATCTACTTCTTTTATTCCATGTACTAGGTTGTCTGCATGTGCTACTACTTTTTCTTCAAATGTTTCAGGTATATAGTTACGATCAGGCAAGTTGTTTTCTTTTGCATCTTGTTTTGATACTCCTGCTCCTATGTGTCTTTCTGTTATTTTACAGATTTTCTCATCAACTCCAAGGTTACGTAGCAAGTCTGCTCCTAGATATGCATGTCTTATGTCTGATGTTAGTGTTCGTCCTACATCATGTAGCATACATCCTGCTTTTATTAGATCTTCATCTATGTTATCATAGTGTTGTGTTATGTATTTTGATCGTTCATATACTGCTTTTGAATGATCAATTATGTAGTTTGTGCATTGTAGTTTTTCATATACATCTTCAATTAAGTTATCTATATCTGACATTGTATTATTTCTCCCAAATTATTTTCTTAACAATTGTTAAATTATTTTTAGTTATTTACTATTATTATACTATAAAATTAAAATTTAATGAAATATTTCATCTAAATAAAAAAGATTAATTATTTAATTTATTTTTTAAGGGAGGTGAGGAAAAAGTGTTTGAAGAATTATCTATTCTTCATTTATTGTGTATGAGGATTTAAGTTTTTTAAGATCATTGATTATATCTGTGTTATCTTTGTATTCTAATGTTGTATTACATCTAGGACATATGAATTGATATGTTGCAGCCTCATCAAATGGATATCTGCATCCATTAGGACATACAAAGAACATATTATTTTCTTCATATTCTAAAGATTCTTTAATTTCCTCATTATGATGGTTATACTGGGTTTCTAGAATATTTGCTGCTTTTCTTGAATCAAATCTCCAGTAGTATGTAAACCATTGTGTTTCTGGATCTTTTTTCCTTGTATAGTTTGCCATCCCTACATCATAAAATTTATATAAGATTTTTCTTACTAAATTTAATTTAATACCTGTAGCTTCAGCTATCTGTTCATCTGTAACTTCAGCTGTGAATAAACAATCTAATATTTTCTCACTATTATCAGAATCATGAGTTAGATCATATGCTAATTTTTTAACATTATGTTCATTTAAGAACTTGGAATCATAATCAAAATTATATACAACTTTTTTTCTAGCCATTATCTAATCTCGCCTAAATTTTTATACAAACTAAATATTCTATCATGTAGCAATTTATTTAGTTGTTAATATTATATTATTTATGTATCTAGTATTATAAATAATTTTATTATTTCAGGGTATGTTTCAGATAATATAATATATTATAAATTAAATCATAAAAATCCATAAAAAAAGCAATAAATTAAGGTGTAAGTTTCAATTAAAAATAAGATTATCTAAAAAAAATAAAATAAGAGGAGAAATATTATACTTTACCGAGTGTATCTCCTCTAAGTCCACGTCTTAATGTTTCAAGTGAAATAATATCGTTTGTATTAATATTTCCAAGGTTAATATCATTTCCAAGTGTTAAAATTAATTCAACTTGCTGATTTTTCTGTGGAGCTTCCCACATAATTTTTTCACGTGGAGTATTTTCATATAATTTTGTTAAAGTATCAGCTTTAATATTTCCACTACCATCATAAATACCAATATTTTTACCACTTTCACGTCCTTCAACAATAACCATATCAGCACCATTTTGAATATCAGTATTAATTAATTCAATTCTCATATCCTCTGAGTATTCTTTATCTTTTTGTGGATTTTTCTTTCCAACTTCTGTTAATGTATAAAGTCCAACTTCTTTAGCTTTACTTATTGCATCAGCACGTCTATCTGCATCAATAACTGTTGATCCATCTGAAATTTCAACAGCATTAAATCCTAGTTTATCAAGTTGTTGGAAGTATTCATCTATTTTATCTTCACGATTTGCAAGTTCAAAGAGTGTTCCACCAGGATATGTTTTAATATCATATGAATGATACAATTCATTTTTATCTTTTATAATATCTTCATCTACAAGCATTGATGTTCCCCATCCATACTTTGCAAGATTAAAGTATTCAGCTGTAATTGTAAGCATGTCTTCTACTGTTTTATATCCCATTGCTTTATCTAGAACCATTGTGTTTGTATCAACTTTTCCAACTTTGTCTAAAAATTCAAATGCTTTCATGTTATCTAAAGCCTCACCATTTTAATTTTATTTTTTTTGTTATATTTTCTTTAAGCCTAATTATATTAATTAATATTAAAACTAATTTTTCATTTCCATCATTAGTTTTTTTTAGTTTATTTTATTTTCTTTTGTATTTACAATTATATATTAACATAGTATTTAAATTAATATAAAAATTACATTAATTAATAAATTATATCTTCTTGAATTTTAGAGTTATATTTAAACTAAATTTATATATTTTATTAGATAGAGATAAATATTAATATAAAATTTATTATTTATTTAAAAAAATAAGAAAGTATATCTTAAAATTAATATCGTTAATTATTGGATATGGATGTTTAAATCTTAATTATTGATACAAAATTAAATTGTATAAATTACATAACTCAGTTAATATCCTAAATTAATTAGATTTCCCAAGCCAAATATAGTATTATTTATAACTAAATTATATACTATGGTTATTTTTAGAAAATCTTTTAGAAATGATATTAATTACACAATGAAAAAAAGATGTAAAATCATAACAATACCCCTTTAATTGGTTTGTTTGATTTTCAATAATGTAAGATATTAAATAATTCAATAATAAATATAATATTAGTAATATTAATAAGACTAGATAATGGTTATTAATTATAAACATGATAGTGAGGGTGTTAAGTGAAATCTTTAATAAATGATAGCTTAAAAGATTCTAAAGCTAATACTACAACAGAAAGACCTAATGTCCCTAGTTCAAGTTCAAACTTAGATGATATTAACCAAGAACTTGTGGATATTATAAACCAAAGTAGAGCAAAAATATTTGTTATAGGAGCAGGTGGAGCTGGAAATAACACTATTTCACGTTTAGGTGAAATTGGTATTGAAGGTGCAGAAACTATCTCTGTAAACACAGATGCACAAGATTTATTCTTCTGTAAATCAAATGATAAAATCTTAATTGGAAAAGAAACCTGTGCTGGTCTTGGTGCTGGTGGAATTCCTGCAGTAGGAGAAGCAAGTGCAGAAGAAAGTGAAGAACAAATTAAAAGAAAGATCGATGGAGCAGATATGGTATTTGTAACATGTGGTCTTGGTGGAGGAACAGGTACAGGTTCAGCACCAGTAATTAGTAAAATTGCACAAAAAGCAGGTGCATTAACTATTGCTGTTGTAACAATGCCATTTAGTGCAGAAGGAGTAAAAAGACGAGAAAATGCTGAAAGTGGTCTTGAAAAACTTCAAGAAGCAGCAGATACAGTTCTTGTAATTCCTAATGATAAATTACTAGAAGTTGCTCCAAGCTTACCAATTAACAAAGCATTTATGGTATCAGATGAACTTCTCGGACGTGCTGTAAAAGGTATCACAGAGTTAATTACAAAACCTGGACTTGTAAGTTTAGACTTTGCTGATATTAAAAGTGTAATGGAAGACAGTGGAATGGCTATGATTGGTATGGGTGAATCCGATACTGGTGATAGAGCTATTGAATCTGTAAATGAAGCTCTTAACAGTCCACTTCTCGATCTTGATATTTCCAATGCAAAAAGTGCACTTGTTAACATAAGTGGTAGCAGTGATTTAACATTAAATGAAGCTGAAAAAATTGTACAAATTGTTGCAGATGAACTTGACCCTGAAGCAAACATCATCTGGGGTACACAGATACAAGACGATCTTGCAAGTACAGTAAGAACAACAATTGTTATTGCTGGAGTAAACTCCCCATCAAGTGGATCTGATGATTCATACAAAGAAAAATCACGTGGAGAAGAAGCAGCAACACCTGACACAGACCTTGAAGGCTTTATAGATGATGTATTCTAGATAATTAATTTTATCTAGAATTTAATTTTTTTTAAAACTATTCAAAATCCACTGAAAAACTATTTTTATTTTTATGATTTTTTCATAATTTTAGGAAAATAAACACAAAGCTTTATTAATAGTAAAAAATATATCTAATATATGATCCCTATCTTAGGTTTTAAATTTTCTCATTTTTGAATTTTAAATGCAGGTAAATATTATGAATATAAACAAAGAATCAATAGGCAGTTTTATAAAACAATGCGAAAGAGTACTTAAAATTTCAAGAAAACCTGATAATAGCGAATATAAAACTGTAGCAAAAGTTACAGGAATAGGAGTTATTGCAATAGGTGTTGTTGGATTCATAATTACAATAGTATCACAACTATTATTCTATTCATAGTTGTTTTATGAAAACTTTAAATAAACTTTAGAACAATAAAAATATTTTTTTTTAATAATATTTTTTTTAAATGAAATTAAAAATAGTAATTTCAATGAGATAAATTAAATTTTACAATAAAATAAAAAGTGAAAAATATGTTTTATGCAATGAGAGTTCTTATTGGACAAGAAAAGAATGTAGCAGCATTACTTGCACAAAGTATTAAGCATGAAGACACAGGAATATCTGCAATTCTTGCTCCAGAAGAAATGCAAGGTTACATCTTTGTTGAGTCTGATAAAACATTAGATATGAGAAACCCTGTACTTAAAGTACCAAACTTGAGAAGTTTAGTCGAAGGAGACGTAGCATTTGACGAACTTCAATCATACCTTAACCCTGAACCTCCAATGATCAACATTGACAAAGGCAGTGTTGTTGAATTGACTTCAGGACCATTTAAAGGTGAAAAAGCTAAAGTTGTAAGACTTGATGAAGCTAAAGAAGACGTTGTATTGGAATTAATTGAAGCAGCAGTTCCAATACCTGTTACAGTAAAGGGTGACCAAATCAGATTAATACAAAGGGAGGCTGAATAGTGGCTAGTCAAACTATTGAAATCCTAGTGGAAGGTGGAAAAGCCACACCAGGACCACCATTAGGTCCGGCTATAGGTCCATTAGGTATTAATATGATGCAAGTTGTTGAAGAAATCAACAAAAAAACTGCTGATTTCGCTGGAATGAAAGTGCCTGCAAAAATAACTGCAGATCTTGATACAAAAGAATTTGAGGTAACAATAGGAACACCACCTACAACAGCTTTAATTCTTGATGAATTAGGAATCGAAAGCGGTTCACACGAACCAGGTACAGAAGTAGCAGCTGATTTCAAAGTTGAACAAGCATTTAAAGTTGCTAGAATGAAATACGATGACTTACTTGCAAATGATTACAAACACGCTACAAAAGAAGTGATTGGAACATGCGTAAGTATGGGTATTAACGTTGAAGGTAAAGATGGACGTGACACTCAAAAAGACATCGACAATGGAGATTATGACGAAGTATTTAACCAATAGATACTTTCTAAATAATTTTTATAATTATTCATTACTACAACCATATTAGTAACAAGAAATAAATTATATTAATCTATAAGATTAGGCTTTAAATATAAAAATTTTATACAATGTACATGGTACATATTTTATTTACACGTTGAATTTGATTTAAATTAATTTAAATCTTATTCTTTGGAGGAAATTTAATGACACAAGAAATTGAAGAAGCAGTGAAGAAGGTTTTATCAGAATCTAAACCGAGAAACTTCACACAGTCTATAGATGTGGTCATGACCATAAACGATTTAGACATAAACAAACCAGAAAACCGTTTAGATGAAGAAGTGCTTCTCCCTAATGGACGTGGAAAAGATGTTAAAATTGCATTTATTGCTGAAGGTGAATTAGCATACCAAGCTGAACAAGCAGGTGCAGATTTAGTTATAAGCAAAGAAAGACTTGAAGAATTAGGTAAAAATAGACAAGAAGCTAAAAAAATAGCTAACTCTCATGATTTCTTCGTAGCACAATCTGACTTAATGCCAACAGTTGGTAGATTCTTAGGACCTGTATTAGGACCAAGAAAAAAAATGCCTAAACCAATTCCAGCTAGTGCAAATCCAGAAACCATATTAGGTAGATTAAGAAGTACAATAAAAATAAGAGTGAAAGACCAACCTATAATACAATCTATTGTAGGATCTGAAGATATGACTGAAGAACAAGTTTCTGAAAATATCGATGCTATAATGGATGTTCTTGATCGTAAATTAGAAAAAGGTTCTAAACAGATCAAAGCAATGTATTTAAAAACCACAATGGGATCTGTAACGAGGGTGATCTAGATGAATCATGTTGCAGATTGGAAAAAAGAAAAAGTTGCTGAATTAGAAGATTTATCAAATTCTCACGAAATTGTAGGTATTGTGAACTTAGCTGATATCCCAGCACCACAACTTCAAACTATGAGAAAATCATTAGGTGATAAAGCAGTTTTAAAAATGTCACGTAAAAACTTTATTAAAATTGCACTTGAAAATTCTGATAAAGATCTTGAAGATTTAGCAGATTATCTTGAAGGTCAACCAGCAATGGTCTTCACAGAAATGAATCCTTTCAAACTATTTAAAATCTTAGAAGATAGTAAAACGGAAGCTCCAGCAAAAGCTGGAAGTATTGCTCCAGCTGATATCGTAGTTCCAGCAGGAGATACATCTTTCCCACCTGGACCTATTCTTGGTGAATTACAACAAGCTGGTATTCCTGCAAAAATCGATAAAGGAAAAATTGTAGTAACCGACGATGCAACAGTTGTAAACGAAGGCGAAGAAATTCCTAAAAAAGTTGCAGACATACTCACAAAACTTGAAATTTACCCAATGGAAGTGGGAATGGACTTACTAGCAGTTTGTGAAGGAGACACAATTTACACAGCAGATGTACTTAGAATTGATGAAGAAGAAACTCGTCAAACAATTGCAACTGCATTCCAGAATGCTATTAATTTATCAGTTAACGCAGCTGTATTCAACAGTGAATCAACACCACTACTCATACAGAAAGCTGCAAATGAAGCTCTTAACTTAGCAGTATTTGCTAACATATTAACTTCAGAAACAGCTGATAGAATATTATCTAAAGCATATTCACAAATGTTAGCTTTAGCATCCAAATTATCTGAAGATGCAACTGATGATGAACTTAAAGAAAAATTAAATTCACAAGCAGCAGCAGCTCCAGCAGTTGAGGATACTCAAGAAGCTGAAGAAGAACCTGAAGAAGAGGAAGAAGACGAAGAAGTATCTGCAGCAGCAGGTCTCGGAGCTCTCTTTGGATAAGTTCACTTCAACTAGTAACAAACGGAAACTTACTCAAATCCTTATTGCCAATTAGGATTTAACTAAAAAAAGAATTTAAAAAGAATTTAAACTTTATATAAAAGCAAAAATTAATATTAAATTAAAAGGTGTATTAAGATGGAATACGTATACGCAGCATTATTATTAAACGCAACAGAAAAAGAAATTAACGAAGAAAATGTTACAGCTATCTTATCTGCAGCTGGTGTAGATGTAGATGATGCTAGAGTAAAAGCATTAATCGCATCCCTCGAAGATGTAGATATTGAAGAAGCTATCGCAACAGCAGCAGTAGCAGCAGCACCTGCAGCAGCTCCTGTAGCAGCTGAAGAAGAAGAAGCTGAAGAAGAAGAGGAAGAAGACGAAGAAGAAGAAGCTGAAGAAGCAGCAGCAGCTGGATTAGGTGCACTTTTCGGATAAGTGCCCTGCCACTTCTCTCTTTTTAATTCTTTTTTTTAAAATTTTTTTATTTATACAGATTTAATTACTTATTTTATTTTACATATTGCTTATTTTACTTAAATTAACTATTTTTCATATTAATTAATTGATCTTTAAACTACTTTTTATATATTATAAAAAACATAAATCTAACTAGTATTAGATAAAAAAGAAAAAATAAATTTTTCAATAAAAATCTAGCCTTTATATGAATTATATGAATATAACATCTATGGATCATATTAAGGAGAAAAACTATTTCATAAACTACCAAATATTAGCTGTAATTATTTTTTTAAGCTTTATTTGATGAAGATCTTTAGAATACAAATTTGAAGATTTATTTAATTATAGTAAATACAAAAAAAATTATTTTAAGTGTATATTTATGACATTTGAACTTGAAGAATTAGGATATAAAAAACAGGTTTGTCAGAAATGTGGAAATACATTCTGGTCTATCCGTCCAAGAGCAACATGTGGGGATGCTCCATGTGATGAATATGAATTTATTGGAAATCCTGTAACTGATAAACATTACGATTTAATGGGTATTCAGAAGAAATTTAAAGGATTTTTCAAAGATAATGACCATACACCAATTGACAGATATCCTGTTTTAGCAAAAAGATGGAGAAATGACGTATTTCTTGTTGGAGCATCAATTTATGACTTCCAGCCATGGGTAACTAATGGAATGACAAAACCACCTGCAAATCCATTGGTTGTAGCACAGCCATCAATTCGTCTTAATGATGTTGATAATGTTGGAAGAACAGGAAGACATATGACCTGTTTTACAATGGGTGCACACCATGCATTTAACTCAGAAGGCAACAACATCTACTGGCAAAATCAGACATTAAGATACTGTCATGACTTCCTTGTAAGTATTGGAATTAATGAAGAAGAAATTACCTATATTGAATCCTGGTGGAAAGGTGGAGGTAATGAAGGTCCTTCATATGAGATTTGTGCTCATGGTGTAGAACTTGCAACTCTTGTGTTTATCCAGTATGCAACAACAAAAGATGGTCTTAAAGAAATTCCTCTTAAAGTTGTAGATACAGGTTATGGTCTTGAACGTATTGCATGGGTAAGTCAGGGAACACCTACAGCATATGATGCTACATTTGAACCTGTTATTAATTCATTAACAGATCTTAGTGGTGTAGAACTTGATACTGAAATTTTATCTGAAAATGCACGTATTGCAGGTATGATGGATATTGAAGATATATCAGATCTTAAACTTTTACGTAAAAAAGTAGCAGATAAATTATCTGTAGATGTAGATTATCTTAAAGATGCAACAGCTCCAATGGAGGCAATTTATATTGTTGCAGATCATACAAGATGTTTAAGTTTCATGCTTGCTGATGGTATTATTCCATCAAATGTAAAAGAAGGATATCTTGCACGTTTAGTTCTAAGACGTACTGTTAAATACATGAATGAATTAGGACTTAATGAATCATTATCTGATATTATGAAAATACAGCTTGACTTCCTTTCAAAAACATACCCTGAAATTAAAGATAACAAAGACTATATCTTAAATATCACAGATCTTGAAGAAGAAAGATATCATACAACACTCACAAAAGGTACAAATCTTATTAAAAGATCAATTAAAAATCTTAAAAAAGATAATATTACATCATTCCCTAATGATATGCTTATAAACTTCTATGATTCACATGGTATACCACCTGAAACTGTTGAAGCAATAGCAAAAGAAAATGCATTTGATGCAAACATACCAGATAACTTCTACACTCAAATTGCAGCAGCACACGAAGAAGAAGAAGTTGAAGAAGCAGAAGAGATAGAACTTAACTATCCTAAAACACAACTTACATTCTATGATGATCTATCATTACGCACATGTGATGCTAAAGTTCTTGGTGTTGAAGATTCAAATAAAATTATTCTTGATCAAACAATATTCTACCCTGAAGGTGGAGGTCAACCATCAGATATAGGTACAATTAAAGTTGATGATGTAGATTTAAACATCACCTATGCTGAGAAGAAAGATGACATAGTACTTCATCATGTAGCAGAAGATGATGTTGAAAAACTATCAGATATTATAGGTAAAGATGTAGTATGTAATATTGATGCTAACAGACGTGATCTTCTAACACGTAACCATACAGCAACACATATTGTTATATCATCAGCACGTAAAGTTCTTGGAAAACATATCTGGCAGGCTGGAGCTCAGAAAGGTATTGAAAAATCAAGAATTGACTTATCACACTATAAACGTATAAGTTATGATGAACTTAAAGAGATTGAAAAACTTGCAAATCAGAGAGTTCAACAAAATATACCTGTAAATATACAATGGTATAACAGAACTGATGCAGAACGTAAATATGGATTTAAATTATATCAGGGTGGTATTGTACCTGGTAAAGATATTCGTGTTGTTGAAATTCCAGGTGTTGATGTTGAAGCATGTGCAGGTACACATTGTATGCGAACTGGTGATATAGGAGCTATTAAAATCCTAAGAACTGAAAGAGTTCAAGATGGTGTTGAAAGACTTGAATATGCTGTATCTGATTCTGCAGTTGAAAAAATACAGGAAAATGATTTAATTATCAAAGAAAGTAGTGAAATCTTTGGTGTAGATGCAGATCAACTACCTAAAACATGTGAAAGATTCTTTAATGAATGGAAACAACAACAAAAAACAATTAAAGCTCTTGAAAAACAGGTTGCTGAGGCTAAAGTTTCATCACTTGAAAATGAAGTAAGATGTGTTGGTGACTTTAAAGTATTAACACAACTTCTTGATGTTGAAGCATCACAACTTAGAGAGATTGCAATCGATACAGTTGAGAAAAATCAAGTTGCAGATGTTGCAGTTTTAATTAACAATGATGGTAATATTGTTGCAGCAGCAAATGATGCTGTTGTAGATTATGGAGTTAAAATGGGTGATGTAGTATCTGATATTGGATCTGTTCTTGGTGGTCGTGGTGGAGGTAAACCTAACCTTGCACAAGGTGCTAAAATGACAGAACTTAACAGAATTGATGAAGCATTTGCTGTTGTTGACTCTAAATTAGGAGATAATTAGATTTTCTCCTTTTTTTATTCTTTTTTTTATTTTATTTTTTTATAAATTCTTATTTTCTTAAATAAGCTTTGATTTAGTTTCTATTAACCTACTTTTTAATTATAGTTCTTATATTACCTAATCAATTTTATTTTAGCTAAAATGTTAAATATCTTATTTTATAAAATAAATAGTAACTATTAAAAAAATTATTAAAAATTTTATAATTATTTTTAATAGTGTTATTTTTCAAAAAACAAAGGGAGTTAGAATTGATTATGTCATCAAAAAAATCAATTTTATTAACTTTAATGCTTTTCTTTGTTTTCATAGTCGGACTTACAGCAAGCTGTGCTGCAGACTCTGCAAATAGTAGCGTGCATACTACAGCAGATACAATTTCAGCAGATACAGTTTCAGTAGATACTGTTAGCTCTGATATTGAAGTAAAAGAAAAGACAATACCAAATAAGGAAATAAAATCAAACATAAAAGAAAATAAAAAACAGACAAAAAACGTGGATAAAACAACAAAAAAAGCAACAACTCACGTTATTACAAATTCTACAATAGGTAATTACTTCATAAAAGATAATAATTACTCACTTGCAGATAACGTAGTTGCAGGAGATACACTTGATATTCAAGGAAATATCTCAAACCTCGATGATAAAAACTTCTCAATGATAGTTAACAAACCAGTTAACATAATATCATCAACAAAAGATGCATATATTGATCTTAATACAACAGCAGGAAGTCTTCTTGGTGAAAATCCTGGAACAGCATTTAACATAATAAATGGTGCAAATGGAACAAACATGTCAGGAATCTACCTCCACAACACACAATTCTGGATAAGTGGAGTATCAAATGTTGTAATAAACAATATTTCAGCAGTAGTTGAAGATCAAAGAGTAGGAAGTGGAGTAGGACAAACATCAATAAGAAACAATGCAACAAACATCACACTTAAAAACAGTTTCATATATACAAGAAACAATGGTGGAAGTAGTAGTGTTGTAATTGCATGGGCAGACTACTGTACAATAGAAAATAACACCATTCAAGGTGAAGGTAATGTTGGAAACCTCTTCTATTTAACAACATACAATGTAAATCTTGAAATTCCAAATGGAACAATTGTAAATTCAAATAACAAATTTATAAACAACCATATTATAGGTCCTCAAATTGCATCAAATATTTGTGGTGGAATCTATGTATGTGGAAGTAACAACACAATTGCAAACAACATAGTTGACACAAAAGGTGTAGGTCTTACAACCCAGTGGGGTACAAACCTTGTAATTGAAAACTACACAATTGAAAATAACACATTTAATCAAGGTGCATCAATTAGTGCTGCATCAATAAGAAAATCAGTATATAGAAACAACACAGTAACCACTGGAAGAACAATAATTCGTGATTCTGTTGCAGAAAATAACAAATTCCTTGGAAGTTGTACAATTACAAACTGTAACCTTACAAACAACACAATAAAAGGTGCTCTTACAATAAGTAATTCATCAAATGTAACAGGAAACTCACTTGAAACATTATATATTACATCTACAAGTTCAAAAGATAATGTAATTGAAAATAACAGAATTATTGCTAAAAATACAACAAAACCTGTAACTATTAAAAGTACAAACAACACATTTAAAAACAACTACGTAGTTGGAATAACAACACCAGGTGATGAAGCATTAGATATTGCACAAGGCAATATTGTTGAAAATACAACACCTGTATCAAATACAGTTACAATTACAGAAGAAAACTTTGGAAATTACTTTGATAATGATGGAAATCTATTAAGTGAAGAAATTCGTGACTTTACAACAATTAATATTCAAGGTACACTTACAGATAGAAAATTCATAATTAGCAATCTCATGGTTACAATTGAAGGTATAGATGCTACATTAAACAATGGAAAAATAACACTTGAAGAAGGTGCAGTTGCATACATTAAAAATATTAAATTTAATACAGAAGATATTGCAATTGAATTAAATTCAGATGACAGCCTTATTGAAAATGTAACAATTAATACAAGCAGTAGTGATGCTGCAATTGCTATAGATGGTAATGGTAACACAGTAACAAAATCTACAATTACATTAAGTAATGAAACTTCAGCTAAAGCAGTTACAATAAAAGGATCAAATAATAAAATTACAAACAATAATATTACCTCTAATAAAGCAGCAAGTGTAAATGCTATTATTGTTGATGGAGATTCAGTTGGAAATAATATCTTATCAAATACAATTACAATTAACAATGCAACAGATGCAAAAGCAGTTGTTATAAATGGTAAATTTAATCATTCACAAGTTTCATCAAACAATATCTATATTAATGCTACAAATGTATGTGCTATTGATGCAACAGGTGATATGGAATCTGCTGTAATTAATACAAATAAAATCTTTGTAGGTACAGCAAATACATTTAAAGCAATAGCTATTAAAGGTAACCTTGATAATGTTACAGTAAATTCAAATAATATACAAACTAAAAATACAACAACAATAAATGCAATAGAAGTAATTGGTGACTTTACAAACAAAGCACAAATTGCAAGAAATACAATTAACATAACAAATGCTGACTCTATTGTTGCTGTAAATGTAACAGGAACACTCTATAGTGGTTCTTTTGTAAGTACACATATCATTAATATTACAGGTAAAAATGTTATTGGTATAACAGTTGATAAATTAACAAACTCAACAGAGCTTCGTTCAAATTCAATGAATATTACAGCTACAGAACAATCAGATGCTAATGTTGGAATTATTGTATCAGGAGAAAACTATACTGTTGCATCAAATACAGTAAATGGTAATGTATTACCATTAAAAGTATATGATTCAGAAAATGTAAGAGTTGAAAGATTATATGGTAATATTACACAAGCTGTAGTATTTAGTAATGTTACAAATAATTCATCATTTATTAATTCAAATATTAACTCAACAGCTAATATTGCATTAAAACTTATTGACTCTAAAAAAGTAAATGTAACAAACAATGTATTTAAAATGGCATCAAAAGAATTCTATGGTAACAATGCTGTAGAAGCAAAAGCTGAAGATAACAACATAATTTACAACAACAAACCATATATGACATCACTTAAAATTGAAGGTGTAGATAATCTTAAAGTTGATGTGCCAGTAGAAATTACAATCACAATCTTAGATGAAAACAATACAGCTGTAAAATATTCAAGTTCACAGTCAATGATTGTATCAATTAATGGTCAGAAAACAACAATTAAAGCTACAACATACACATTTACATTAACACCTAGTGCTATTGAAAATATAATTGAAGTAGAATTTAATGATAAAAATAATTACTATGCACCAATTAGTGAAACAAATACATACAATGCTACAATTGGAACACCTAAAATTATAATTTCAGGTCATGAAAACTTAAAAATTGATGAACCATCAGAAATTACAATTACAGTTGTAGATGAAAATAACAATACAATTAATGCTGATAACTTCTCATTTAATGTATCAATAAATGGTGAACTTGTTGAAGTTAATTCAACATCATACACATTTACATTAACACCTGATGTAATTAAAAATACAATCAGAGCAAACTTCACAGATAACACTGGTGCAAGAGAAAATGCAACACTCTCAAGAGATATTAAAGCTGCAAAATCTGATGTATATGCACCTGTAAAAATAGATATTCAAGGTCTTAACTTAGTTGTTGGTAAAACATCAACAGTAACAATTACAATTGAATATACAAATGGTACACAAGTACCTAAACTTACAGATGGATCATTTATTGTATATGTTGGTGATGATGAATATAAAGTAAATGATACAACAGTTACAATTAATATTACACCAACATCAACAAGAAAAATAACAGTAGATATAGAATATACAGATAACACTGGAAGAACAAGAAGTACTTCTCAAGCATATATAACTAGTGTTGCAAAACGTAATGCAACAGTAACAGTAGATGTAAATGATACAAAAATCTTTGAAGACATCAACATGTCAATTAAAGTTTTAGAAGATGCAACAGCTGTAAATGAAGGAAAAGCAATAATAAAAATAGATGATGAAGTAGTTGGAGAAGTAAATGTTACAAATGGAGTTGTAGACTTCACATATGAAAATTCAACACTTCCAACAGGTCAACACATTGTATTAGTCGAATTCACATCACCTAATTACAACTCATACACAGCAAATGCAACATTTACAATTACAAAATATGATATTGAAGATGTTACAATTGAAGGATTTGATGTAAAAGTTGGTAAAAATACAACAATTACTGCAACAATTGTAGATGAAAATGGTAAAGCTATAGATTCAATTAAAGATGTTGAAGTATTAATTGATGGCATATCAGTTGCTAATAAAACAATAATCATACAAAATGGAAAACTTGAAATTGATATTCCTACAAGCTCACTTAAAGTTGGACAACACTCAGTTGTTGTTAATATTAAAGAAGATGAAATTAACTATGCATCTGATGTTTCAGCTGCAATTAGTATAATTAAAGGTAATGCTAATATTAACATACAAAAACTTGATGTAATCTATGCTGGAAGTAACATTACACTCATTGCTGTAGTTACAGATGATGAAGGTAAAGTATTAAATGATGGTAAAGTTGCATTTAAATTAAATGGTAAAACACTTAAAGATGCAGATGGTAAAGCAATCACTGTAAAAGTTGAAAATGGTGTTGCAAAACTTGTATATGAAATACCTAAAGATTATTCAGCAAAAGATTATAAACTTACAGCAGTATATGAATCAAATACAATCACAAGATCTGAAGCTACAGAAATAATTACAATACAAAAAGCAAACATTGTAATTACACCTGAAGCATTAATTTATGATGAAGATGGTAACTTAGCAATTAAAGCTAGTGTTAAAACAGTATTTGATCAAGAAATTACAAATGCTCAGAAAGTTACAGTAAAAGTTAATGGAAAAGCTATTATTAATAAATTAACAATTAATAATGGTATAATTGACATTAAACAAGCTGTTGGAATTAAAAAAGGAGAAGCTAAAATTACAATTATTGTTGGTGAAAACAGTAAATATGCACAATCTAGAATTGAAACATCAATCTATGTATTACCACAAGCAAATCCTAAAACAGCTAAAATGTCAAATTCTACAATCATAGCTGCTAAAGTATAGAAGGTTATATTTTACTATAACTTTCCCACTTAACCACCCCTTTTTTTTATATTATTAAATTTAATTTATCTGATTTTGAAAATATGCTCTTCTTTTTATGTATTTCTGATTTTTTTTTAAATTATTCTTAAGGGATTTTTAAATAAAGACTATAGATACTTGTTTTTTTAAAAATAGTATTAAATATTGTAAGATATATAAAATTATAGTAACTATTAAATTAATTTTTATTTTTCTTAAAATTTTATTTAATAGATTATTTAATATTAACGAATTATTAGGAGTAAAATGTGACTATGAATAATAAAAAGTCAACCTTATTTTTCATCACACTCCTTGTATTAATAATTGGAATATCATCAACATATGCAGCAAACATAACAGATGATACCAATTCAAATACACAAACTACAACTGATACAATAAGTATAGATGTAGCAAGTGATACAAACATACAAGCAAATAGTGATGAAAATAAGCAGATAAAAACAGAAAATAGTAAAGAAACTAAAAAAGCAAAAACACATATAATTACAAATCAAACAGTGGGAAACTACTTCCTTAAAGACAATGAATATAAACTAGCAGACAATGTAAAAGAAGGAGATACACTTGATATACAAGGAAATATCTCAAATCTTGATGATAAAAACTTCTCAATGGTAATTAACAGACCAGTAAATGTAATATCATCAACAAATGATGCATACATCGACCTTAATACAACAGCAGGAAGTCTAATGGGAGAAGATGCTGGTGCAGTATTTGGTATAGTTACAGGTGCAGATGGTACAAATGTAACAGGAATATATCTTCACAATACACAACTATGGATAAGTGCAGTATCACATGTAACACTAGATAATATCTCAGCAATAGTTGAAGAACAAAGAGTTGGAAGTGGACTTGGACAAACATCAATAAGAAACAATGCAACATACATCACACTAAAAAACAGTCATATATCAACAACAAACAATGGTGGAAGTAGTAGTGTAGTACTTGCATGGGCAGATCATTGTACTATTGAAAACAATACAATTGAAGGAATAGGAAATGTTGGAAACATCTTCTATCTTACAACATACAACTTAAATAATGAACCTCCAGAAGGAGTAATTCCAAATTCAAACAATATTATACGTAACAACCGTATAACAGGACCTGCTACAGCTGCAACCATATGTTATGGTATGTGTCTTACTGGACATAACAATACAGTAGATAACAACACAATTACATATTCAGGTACAGGAATTACATCACAATGGGGAAATTCAAATTTAAACAATACAATAATTACAAATAATAAAATTCTAGGTGGAGCATCATTTATTGGAACATCATTTACAAATACAACATATGCAAACAATACATTTACAGGATCCATAGCATTTGGTAGCGACAAAATTGAAAATCAAGTATTTGGAAATAATACTATAACATTCACTGGATCTGAAGTTACAAACTGTACAATAAATGGAGTATGTACACTTACAAATGCAACAATGACAAATTCAACAATTACATCTATCTTAAAACTTAATGGAAATACCTCAGTATCAAATTGTAATATTCATAATGTTTCAATGGAAACCATGAGAAAAGACAACAACACACTAGTAAATAACAATATTTCAACACCTGTTAAAATTATGAGATCAAAAGACAATACACTAAAAAACAATACAATTAAAGTTCCAGATGATTATGCTATACAAGTTTCATCATCAACAGGAAATATAATTAGTGGAAATACACTTATTGCAAAATCATTATATGGTAATGCTGCAATAAAACTAGCAGGTGCAACAAATCCAAATACAATTGAAAATAACTATCCAATAGAAACAAAAACAGAACTTAGAAGTTCAATTAAAGGAGGAGTTGTTGAAATTACAGCAGAAGTAACAGATGTACTAGCAAATAATACAATTAACCAGGGAGTTGTAGTATTTAAAATTAATGATACAACAATTGGACAAGCACAAGTTAAAAATGGAGTAGCAGTATTAAATTACACAATTCCTACTAGTATGAATGGTGATGTTGAAGTTGTAGCAACATATACTGATGATAAAATTAATTCAAGTAGTAATACAACTACATTTACAATTATAAAAACTGATATTAAAGATTTAGATATTAAATTAGATGATATTCAATCTGGAGATAATATCATAATTAATGAAGTATTAATGGATGTAAATAATAATCCTCTTAAAGAAGATGTTAATGTTGAAGTATTAGTTGATGATGTATCTGTATCTAATATAACAGTTGTTAATGGTCAACTTAATGTGGAAATTCCATCAAGCAATATTAAAGCTAGAAATCATATAATTAAAGTATTAGTTAAAGAAAGTTATGCATATAATGCTAAAGAATTTACATCAAATATTAAAGTTATAGGTAATGCTATAGTTGATGTAACTGCAAATAATCCTAAAACACTAGGAAATATTAATATTATTGCAACTGTATTTGATACAGAAAATAAGGCAGTAAATACTGGTAGTGTAAGCTTTAAAATAAATGGTAAAACACTTAAAGATGCAAGTGGTAATGTAATTTATGCAGATGTAAATAAAGGATTTGCTAAATTAAATTATGAACTTTCAGATGAATATAAAACTGGAAACTATGAAATAAAAGCAATATTTACTGATGAATCATACAATACAAAAACAGCTACAAGTAAATTTGTAATTTTAAGATCAACTATTGATGAAATTAACTATCCTGATATTGAAATTAAAACACATGAAAATACAACACTTAACATGACACTTAAAGATACAGATGGTAATGCTTTAGTTGGAAATGTTAAAGTTACAATAAAACTTAATGGTAAAACATTTACAAACATGGTAGTTAAAGATGGACAGCTTAATATTGATCTTAATGTAGCAGGACAAAAAGCAAAAATGCATACATTAACACTTAAAGTTGGAGAAAATGGACTTTATAATGCATATAGTAGTGATATTAATCTTAATATCTTAAAACGTAGTGTTGATGTTGTTGTTAAAACACCACAAAATTCTAAAGCTGCACAGACATTCCCAGTTTATGTAACAGTTAAAGAAGATGGTGTGGCTGTAAATGGTGGTAGTGTTACATTTAAAGTAAATGGTAAAACACTTAAAGATGCAGATGGTAACGTTGTAGTTTGTGATGTTAAAGATGGACAAGCTGTAATTATGAATAAATTACCATCACATGTATATGCTGGTAATGCATCAATTGTTGCTATCTATAAAAATGATGGATATGAAACAGCTAATGCTACTACATCATTTAATGTTTCAAAAGCTGATATTGGTGATGTAAATATTGTTGCAAGAAGTATTAATAAAGGTAAAAATACAACACTTAAAGCTACAATTTATGATGAAAGCTACACTAAAGTTACATCTTCTGCTAAAGCTGTAGTTAAAATTAATGGTAAAACTTTTACACAAACTAGAATTGTTGATGGTAAATTAGATGTTAACTTTGATACTTCATCACTAAAAGCTGGTAGTACATATAATGTTACAGTTGTTATTGGTGAAAATAAGTTATATAATTCTAAAGTATTAGAAGTTCCACTTACAATTAAAGCATAAGTTTTATTTCATACAACATATTAACCTCCCAATTCTTTTTTATTTTTTTTTTATTATAATAGTCTCATACTTTTTTTATTAAATATCATTATCTTCTTTTAACAATTGTTAAATTTATTCACCTAACATTTTTATAGTATTTTTAATTAACTTTTTAATATAGAAGAATTTTAACTAGAAATATATAATAGGTTTAATTTAGTGATTATATGACAAAAACAATAGAAGATATACAGCAAAAAATTGATACAGATGATGCTGTAATTTTAACAGCTGAGGAATTAAAAGCTAAACTTCGAGATGGTGAAGATGTTAGCATTGATGATGTGGACGTTGTAACATGTGCAACAAGTGGTGTAATGTCAGGAACAGCAGCACTCCTCCATATGCAGGTTGCAGAACCTGGTGCTTTTGCAAAAGCACGTGAGGTATACATTAATGGTATTGAAGCATATCCTGGACCTTGTCCTAATGAACTTCTTGGATCTGTTGATGTAATGTTATATGGTACAAATCACAGCAGTACTATTGATGACTATGGTGGAGGTTTCCTTCTTAAAGACCTAATTGATGGAAAGGAAGTTGAAGTTGTAGTAATAGACTATGAGGGAAATAAATTCACACGCAACTTAACACTTGATGATATGCAAACAGCACGTCTTATTGGTACACGTATGGCATTTAAGAATTATAACTCATTTACAAATCCATCACCTGATGCTCAGAAGTCAATATTTAATGTTTCTGCAATGGAAGGTCCTTATAATTCATACTCCTTTAGTGGATGTGGTGATATAAATCCACTTGCAAATGATCCTGATGGAAGAATTATAAAACAGGGCTATAAGGCATTAGTTAATGGTGCTGAAGCTATGATTATTGACAATGGTACACGCAGTAGTGACGAAAAGCCTAATCTTCTTTTAACTGCTGATATTAAGGATATGGATTCATACTATGTTGGTGGTTTTAAAACAGGTCTTGGTCCTGAAATATATAATACTGTTGCTGTTGCAATTCCTGTAGTTGATGAGGATGTTCTTAGAAATCTTAAAGTACTAAATAAGGATATTGATCTTCCTGTATGTGATATTCATGGAAGACATCTTCCTATTGACACTATAGATTATTCTATATGGGATGATAGTGACTGTCGTCCTGTTGCTGATGTTGATAAATGTTTTGATTGTATTCCATGTTTATGTGAACTTTACTGTCCTGTAAATGCATTTAAAAAACCAGCACAGATCGATACCGAGGCATGTTATGGTTGTGGATACTGTTCTGTTGTATGTCCAAGAGGTGTTTCTGAGATGAATCTTGGTAGTATTACAGTAAATAGTGAAGATAAAGAACGTAAAATCCCTGTTACATGCAGACAGTCTGATAAAAAACGTGCAAATGAAATGGCAAATGATCTTAGAGATGCACTTCGTGATGGATCATTTAAATTATAATTTTATAGAGGCTTTAATTTATTAACAGAACTTGTTTATATGTTTTTTTGAATTTATAAACATTTTTTTGTTAATATTTTTCTTTTTTATTTGATTATATCTGCTTATTTTTATTATTATTTATTTTTTAGTAATATTTCTATTTTTTAGTGGTTGTGTTTATTTCTATTTTTTATGTATTAAAACTGGTAATTTATCATGATTTATCGTTATATTTAGTTATTATGTCTATTTTATAATAGTAATAATTTATCATGATTAATAATTATAGATTTTAGAAACCTTTATATATAAACCAAGCACAAATAGAAAACTACAGATTAATACGTATTATTCTTTAAAAAAATCAAGATTAGAATTCTAATTTATATAGTAAAAAAAATGAAAAAATAAAATAAAATCTTAATATAAAGGTGGAATTAAAAATGACAACTTTTAAAGGATTTGCAATGAAAAGATTAAATGAAACCGGATGGGTTGAAAAAGAAGTTCCAGATTGTGAACCCTATGATGCAATTGTAAGACCTACATGTGTATCACCATGTACCTCCGATACTCATACAGTATGGGAAGGAGCAATAGGTGATAGAAAAGACATGGTACTAGGACATGAAGCAGTAGGAATTGTTGAAAAAGTTGGAAGTCATGTAAAAAACTTCAAAGAAGGTGACAAAGTAATAGTACCTGCAATCACCCCAGATTGGGATGATGAAGCAGCACAAAGAGGATTTCCATCACAAACCACAGAACCACTAGGAGGATGGAAATTTTCAAACTTCAAAGATGGAGTATTTGGAGAAAGATTCCATGTAAATCTTGCCGATGCAAACCTGGCACTACAACCAGAAGAACTTAGTGATGAAGCAGCAGTTATGCTTGTAGATATGTGGTCAACAGGAATGATGGGAGCAGAAAATGCAGACATACCACTAGGTGGAAGTGTACTAGTAATAGGAATTGGAGCAGTAGGACTATCTGCAATTGCAGGAGCAAAACTCCTCGGTGCAGGTGAAATCTATGCTGCAGGAACAAGACCAATATCTGTAAAAGTAGCAAAAAAATACGGAGCTACAAACATAATCAACTATAAAGAAGGATCAATAGATCAACAAGTCCGTGATGCAACAGATGGAGCTGGAGTAGACTCTGTAATTATAGCAGGAGGAAACCTTGAAAATACATGGAAAGAAGCAATAGCAAGTGCTAAAGCTGGTGGAACAGTTTCAAATGTAAACTATCTTAGTGGAGCAGACAATGTCCTAATTCCTAGAGTAGAATGGGGATGTGGAATGTCTGGAATTAAAATAACAAATGGACTATGTCCTGGTGGACGTGTAAGAATGGAACGTCTTGCATCACTTGCACTTAATAAACGTGCAGATCCAGAACTTCTTGTTACACATAAATTTAAAGGACTAGAAAAAATTGAAGAAGCACTATATCTCATGAAAGATAAACCAAAAGACCTAATAAAACCTATTGTTAAAATTGAAGAATAAGTAGATAAATGCCCCATTTCTTACTTATACTTCACCCCCTCCATATACTGGAAAAATATTTTATCCCAAAAAAAATATTATAAGTTAATAAAAAAAAATCAGAAATAATAAAAAAAAGATAATTCTCCTATTATTTTTTTTTAATACTGAGGGTGATAGTGTGATTATTGTTCAAGCTAAAGCTATTCCAAAAAATAAAGCTGCATCATATAAAATTGTAGCATATGCTGAGAACTTAATTAAAAATACAAAACTAGAAGATGGAAATTTAAGCTATAATCTATACATGAGCACCCAGGATGATAGTTTAATGTTCATAGAACTATGGGATGATATGGATAGCTTACAGCTTCATTTAAATACAGCACACTTTAATAAATTTGGTGATGATATAAAAGATCTTCTAAGTGAAGAATTAATTATTGAAGTATATAATGCTGATGAAACACAACTATAAAAAAAAAGAAATCCATATTTTCAACTATAAAAAAAAGATTATAAAATTTAAAAAAAAGAAGTATTTCTCTTCTTTCATCCATTTTTTAAATTATATAAGTAAAACCATACTCTTACTTCCATCCCCCTCAAAGAAAGGTGGTAGATGGAGAAAAATACAAAAAATATATAATTTTATATAAAATAATACCCTCTCTCTTTTGTAAGATTAAAAAAAAAGAAGAAATTAATCTTACCCACACTTAATTTTTTTTCTTATTTATTTTTAAAAATTTCATATTCATATAACTTTAACTTCTCATCATACTCATCATAGTCTGGATAAACTCTACGCATTATATCATAGAATCTATCATTATGATCTAGGACAATTAAATGTACCATTTCATGATATACAACATATTCAATAATATCACATGGAACATAGATAAGATCCTTTGAAAAGGTAATATTATTTTTAATACTGCAACTTCCCCATTTATACTTTGTATCTCTAAATTGTATACGTCCAACAGTAACATTTAATATATCCTTATATTTTTGAATATAGCCATCTACAATAGATCTTAGCTCACTAAGTGTATGATTTTCTAATTTGATTTTTCCAATTTTCCCGTCAATTTCATCATACTTACAAAGTTTACGATATAGATAGTTTTGTTTTATCCTGATAAACTCCTCAGGATCTTCTGATACACTGTGTGGTAGTATGAGTTTTAATTTGTTATATTTAAGTTCAAAACGAATATATTTAACATCACGGTATTCTACACTATAATAGAGTGTTTTATCTTTTATCTTAATTTGCTTCATAATAAATTTTTAATATGATATATGATTTTCATATTAATATAAATTTCCATTTTTTTTCTTAAATTATTTAATATATTAAGCATATAATTTAATAGTGAATATTAATTTAAAGGAAAAGAAAAATAAATTTTATGAAAAGGGAATAATTATGAGTGAAATTAAAGAAGTTGACGTGTTAGTTATCGGAGCAGGTCCTGCAGGTTCTATGGCAGGAAAATGTGCAGCAGAAAATGGTGCAAAAACACTTATTATTGAAAAGAAATCTGAAATTGGTACTCCAAAACGTTGTGCTGAAGGAATACGTGATAGTGATATTGAAAAACTTGGACTTGATATTGATGAACGTTGTATTGCAAGATGTATTGATGGTGCAAGTATTATATCACCAAATAATACACGTGCAATGTTTACAACAGAGAATATAAAAGCAAATATTACAGGTGTTGTACTTGAAAGAAAAGTATTTGACAAACATCTTACAATGGATGCTATACGTTGTGGCTGTGAGGTAATGATTAAAACAGAGGCAACTTCAATGAAACGTGATAGTGATGGATGTTTTATTGTTGATGTAGTATCATTCCAAGAAAAGAGGACACAAATTAAGGCAAAGATTGTTATTGGTGCAGATGGTCCTGAAGGACATACAGGTCCATGGGCTGGTATTAACACTAAAGTTCCACAAAAAGAGATGGAATCAGGTGTACAGTATGAAATGACAAATATGAAAATGCTTAAAAATGATTCACTTGAATTCTACTTTGGAAGTGTTGCACCAGGTGGATATGCATGGATCTTCCCTAAAGGATATGATACAGCAAATGTAGGTATTGATATTAACTCAGCAAAAGCACAAAAGAGTGCTATTGAATATCTTAATGACTTTATAGCTGACTGTTATGCTACTCAGGATGCTCAGATTGTTGAGATAAATGTTGGTGGAAATCCTCTTTGTGGTGTATTTGATGAAATTACAACAGATAACTTCATGCTTGTTGGTGATGCTGCAGGATGTGTTAACCCTGTTACAGGTGGAGGTATTGACACAGCAATTGAAAGTGGTATGATTGCAGGTGAAGTGGCTGCAAAAGCAATTGCAAATGGTGATTATTCTAAAGATGCATTATCTGATTATGTTGACTATATTGACGAGCATATTAATCAAAAATTTAAGAAGTTAATTAAGATACGAGATTTCATCTATGATGAACTTGATGATAGTGATCTTGATGAATTTACAAAAGCATTATCTGAGGCTGACTTTGATGAATTTTCATTTAAAAACATGCTTAAAATATTAATGAAAACATCACCACGTAAACTTCTAAAACTTAGAAAACTATTATAAGACAATTATTTGAAAAGGAGAAGATGGTGGAGGAAATAATACCTCTCCTATAGGCTCCTTATTTTTTCATATAACATGATCTTTTAAATCATTGTCTGTTATTTTATTTCTATTTTCATTTTCTAGTTTTTGTCCTAGTATTTCAAGTTTTATAAGTCCATCTCGTATATCTGTCATATTTATGATGTATTTTACTAATTTTTTAATCTGGCTTTGTGTTATTGTATTATCTTTAAATCCCTGTTTACATCGATATTTTAGTATTTGATATGTTTCATCTTGGCTAAACTTATTTAGATGTATTTCATATCCTGTTAGTATTGTTTGTATATGATCAGGTAGTGAGTATTTATATGCTATGTCATTTATTGATATTATCAGGGCAATTTTCATGTCATAGTATTCATTTAATCTGAATAATTCATTTATTAATTCTATTGCTTCATGTTCTGGAAGTATGTTTATATCATCTATTGCAAGTATTAGTTTTTGATTTTTCATTTCTTTTATTATTTTATCATGTATTATTTCTGTACTTTGATATTTGTTTGCATCATGTCCAAATAGGGTGTTATATAGTTTGAAGTAGCATTTTCTTTTTTTGTTTTCTAGGTTGCAGTTTATATAGCATGTTTTGATGTTTGTATTTTTATTAATTTCACTTATTGCATATCTTATAAGTGTTGTTTTTCCTGTTGATGATTTTCCTGTTATTATTGTGTTAAGTGGTTTTTTATCTTCAAGTAATGGTTTTATATTTCCATAGATTATTTTTAGTTCTTCTTTATTTGCCTGTAGTTTTTCTGGAAGATAGCTTATATTAAATACATCCCTATTTTTAAATACTTTACTTTGTGAGTATAAAACATCATTTAGCATATAAAATCACCCATTATAATTTCCAGTATTTTTTTTATAAGTTTCAAACCAAACCTATCACCCAAATCTAATATTATTATGAATTATTTTTCTATATAAAGTAATTAGAAGTAGTAGTTTCAATATTAATTGAATTAAATACGAGTTTTAAGTTAGAATTAGGTGTGTTGTTTTTTAAATAAAAATTGACTATGTATGTATATATACATATTATATCCCACCACACCATAGCCATCCATATATGTATGTGGGTGTGGGTGTGTGTCTTAATTTAATTTATAAATTATTTTAACTCATATTTTTATTCAATTAAAAAAAAATGATATGAATAAAAAAAAGGGGATGTTATGTTTATGATTAATAATTTAAATAATCATAAAAAGAAGCCTTTAATTAAAATTAGTAGTCAAAACAGTATAGATTCAATAATTGAATTTTTCCACCATTTCAGCCCTAAATATAACATTAAAATAGAGGATCTTGAAAATAAAATCCAGTATAAAATCTATGACATAAACATTACACAAACATATAAAAATACACTACTACTATATGACTATGAAACAATAAAGCCCAAGATAATAGCTGCAAAAAAGCCACTAATAATTTTTGTAATTAATGAAATATGTCCTGATGAAAAAACAGTACATGATATAATATGTGAAATTCAAAAAATTGATGATGTTATCATAAAAGTTATAGATGAAGATAGTATATTTAGTGAAATTGACATGATATGCAAAAGAAGGTGATGTGCTATGGGATATAAAAACATCTATAAAATAAATGGTAAATATCACATAATTAAAAGTATATACAAACAGAAAATCAACTATGGAATCTATGATAATCTTGATGATGCAATAAAACAACGCACTATACTTATCCTAAATCAATGGATTAAATCAGAAGAAAGTGGATATGCAAAATCTGAACAGTTTCCAATCTATGAAATCTATGAACATGAAAATGGATACTACCTGAAAAATAATGAAAATAATAAAAGCTTTGGATCATTTAAGGATTTAACATATACAAAGATTATCCAAAAAATTCTACCATACTACCAAGAGGTGCCTGACATTAAAACAATAAAAAAACAGGCAATTAATGAATTCTACAGACACATCACCTATAACAGGACAACAAAAAGATATCAAATATCATACAATGAACATATATATGCAACATCAACAGATATAATTGAAACACTACAAGAACGTGACATGATAATAAAATATGATGCAGATGAAGATATGATGTGTGAATATAATCCACCAAATAAGTATGATAAAGATAAAATTCCAAAATACAGAAGGCGTATTGAAAATATTATCCAAATAAATTCACTCAAAAATAAGTTTCTAATACAAAAACAGATCAATAAAAAAAAGATAACAATTGGACGATATATGACATATGAACTTGCAGAGTTTATACGAAACTATCTTGATGATAACAACTGGAGTTGTGAGGCAATAAGACATATTAAGAAAATAACAAAGATAATACAAAATAGAGATCTTAATATTCACACACGTAACAGTAAATTCTATGTAGAACTTCGAAAAGATGATGAGCTTATAATCTTTGCATACTATGATGATATTGAAATGGCACGATATATACGAAAGTTATTATCTGAAAATAACTGGAATAGCCAGAAGATTCATGAATATGAAGAGTCATTTAATAAAAATTTCAAGAAGACTAAGTACTTCTATGATAAGACTGATTTTATAAAAAGTTAGATTTAATTATATAATCTAACACATCTTTTTTTGCTATTTTTTACAAGTATTCCTTAATTAACTTTGACATCTTGTAGCTTTAAAGTATTATTTATTTTATATATAATAGTTTTTTATAATAGATACTTACATATATTTTAATATCATATTTAAAATAGAAAAAAATAATTTTCAGCATATCATTTAAATATGCTTTAAATCTATTTTAGATCACAGATAATGGTTTTTTATTTATATCATTACATGGATTACAACCAGATAAATATATGTACTTTTTTATATGGATAATATAGGAGTTAATTTTATTTTTTTTTATTAAATTTAAAAAACAAAGCTAGAAAAGATACATATCAGAAATGGTTCATATTAAACAAATACTAACAAGAAAAGGGGAAAATTCATACACTTTTTTCATATATAAATAGGAAGCTTTTTTTATCTAGGTACTTAGTTGAAAAATAAAGAAAATAAAACTTTTTTAATTAAAGGAGTCTAATAAAAATGATAATAAAAGGAAATATTTTAAATGTATTTACAGATGAAATATATCCAGCAGAAATAAAAATTGAACATGGAATAATCCAGTCAATAAAAGAAGTAAATAAGTTTTTTAGTGATATAATAGTTCCAGGATTTATAGATTCACATATTCACATTGAAAGTACACAACTTACACCATCAAGATTTGCAGAAATTGCACTAAGACATGGAACAACATCAGCTATTATTGATCCACAAAAAATTGCAAATGTCATGGGTATTAATGGTATTGAATATCTTATACGTGATGCAAAATACAGTCCACTAAATTATTATTTTACAGCACCACCATGTATTAAAGCAAATGAATTTGAAACAAATGGTGCAACACTAAAAACTTCAGATGTTGAATATCTTCTTAAAAGAAAAGAATTTGTAGCACTTGGTGAAGTTAAGGATAAAAAGGGTGTTATTGAAAAAGATAATGATATTATCTCAAAAATCAAGTTAGCTCATAAATTTAAAAAACCTATTGATGGTAAATGTGATAATCTTAAAGATTATGATCTTCAACAATATGCTCGCTGGGGAATTTCAACAGATCATGAATGTAGAAGTCGTCGTGATGTTGAAGAAATTAAACGTGTTGGTATAAAAGCTATGATTACAGAGGGATCATATACTAAAACTCTTGAGGAATTTGTTCACTCTGAGTGTGACTTCATGGTATCTGACACTATTAATTCTGAAGATCTTATAGATGGTCATATTAATCTTATGCTAAGAAAAGCAGTTGATCTTGGTATGGATCCATTTGATGCAATAAAGCTTGTTACAATCAATCCTGCACAGCATTATAATATTAATGCTGGTTGTATTGCACCAGGTCGTAAGGCAGATCTTGTATTTATTGATAATTTATCTAACTTTAATGTAAAACGTGTAATTATTAATGGTAACACTATCTTTAAAAAACAGAAATTATTATATCGTGCAAATCCTAAGGAAATGGAAAATACAATTAATATTAAACAGATGAAGCCTGATGAGTTTAATGTTAAAGTTAAAGATCCAGCACAGAAAAGTGCTGTTGTTAATGTTATTAAGATTAGAAATGCAGATAAGTATACAACAAAAACAACTGCTAAGTTAAATGTTGAAAAATCAAATATTATACCATCTGTATTTGAGGATATCTTAAAAGTTAGTGTTATTGACAGGTATGGTCAAAATACTATTGCTAATGGTTTTATTAAAGGATTTGGTATTAAAAATGGTGCTATTGCAACATCTGTAAGTTGTGATTGTAATAATATTGTTGCTGTTGGTACAAATAGTGATTATATGGCTGATGCTGTAAATAAGCTTCATGAAAATAAGGGTGGATTTGTAGCTGTGTCAAATAAGGAAACTGTTGACTTCCCTCTTGCTATTGCAGGTCTTATGAGTATGGATCCAGCATCTAAAGTTGCTAAGAAATCAGAACATATTCATGATTTCATAAAATCTATGGGATGTAAACTTCAAAATGTTTTCACAACACTTTCAAATATTACAAATGTTGACTTTGCAGAGTATAAGATGACAAACATGGGATTGTTTGATGTTAAAGCAGGAAAACTTATTGATATTGTAAAATAAAAATCCTGCTTAAAATAAGTTATTGTGGAGGTTAGATTCTTTTTTATAATCTCTACATTGTATAATTTTTTTTAATCTTCATTCTTTTTTTTGATCTAATATATTTTTAACACTGTTTTCTATTAATTTTAAAGCATCTTGATGTAGATGGTTTCCACACTTTTTAATAAAATTACTACTTGATTGTATTTCATTATAAAAACTATTAATATTTTCATAATTCATAAAGTTAACTCGTGAATAATCAACCAGAAAATCAAGTATTTTATATGTTGCACGTGATAGAACAGGAAGATCATTACCACTATAAACAACACCCAATATTTTACAAACAATATTTGAAACATGAGTTTTTGAATATGAATCTGAAATATCAGCACCATCAACACTTACCACATCCACATCAAAAACAAAAGATGCACCACATAAAGTAGCAGAATTATTCATATAATCTGTATCATCAAGCATTCCAAGAAGTGCTCTTGTCATTGTATAAATATTTCCCATAAACTGAATTCTAACAAAGCCATTATCATAGATATTTAAAAGTGTTCTATTTTCAAAAAGTCTCATATGAACAAGTCCATCACTATCAAATGAAATGCCAAATGGCTTACTATTATATGACATATCACTATTTTTTGTTGTAACTATAACTTCATATAAAACATCACAATCAACATTAAAACTACCAATTTCTATAGACAAAAAAATCCTCCAGCCACTAATTTTTTAGATAATAATAATTAAAAATTTAAATTTTCTATATAAAATATGAAAATATTATGATAATTATTATATTTATCTAATTATCATATAATATATTATATAAATCAAAGTAGAAAATAATAGAATATTATTTTAACTTACTTTTTTTAAAAGATGATGTAAAACTAAAATACATCATAAAAAAGAATTTCATAGCAATGGAGTAACTTCTTAAATATTAGAAGATTTGCTATAAAAAAGGCGTCTTTCATTGAACTTACGCTGAGAAAATAAGTTCAAATTTTTATATGGAAATTTATGGGAATTTATCATGAGCATTGTTATTATTAATAATTTTGGACAATATAATCACAGAATATCAAGAACATTAACATATCTAGGTATTGAAAACAAACTTATATCAAATACAACATCAATCGATGAAATAAAAGATCTAAATCCAGAAGGAATCATCCTTGGAGGAGGACCATCTATTGAAAATATAGGTAATTGTAAGGAAATAATCCAACAAATGGATGTACCAATACTTGGTATCTGTCTTGGTCATCAGATTATTGCAGAAGTATTTAATGGAGAAACAAAATCAGCAGAAATTGAAAGTTATGCTCAAATAGAAATTAACATCATAGAAGAATCAGAACTATTCAAGGATATGGGAGATTCAGTTAAAGTATGGGCATCACACAAAGATGAAGTTGTAAAACTTCCAGAAAACTTCAAAATACTTGCTAACTCTGATAAATGTAGTATTGAAGCTATGAAACACAATGAAAAACCAATATATGGTATTCAATTCCACCCAGAAGTACAACATACACCACGTGGTGGAGAAATATTTGAAAACTTCTATAGAATATGTAAAGAATATAAAAACTAGAAAAGGGGTTTGTGTTAATTTATGTTAATAAATGAAGAAGAATTTATAAAAAATGCAGTAGAAAAAATAAAAGAAGAAGTAAAAGATGAAAAAGTAATAATTGCACTTTCAGGTGGAGTAGACAGTTCAGTTGCATCAGTACTTGCAGCAGAAGCAATAGGAGATCAACTTGAAGCAGTATTTGTAGATCATGGACTTCTAAGAAAAGATGAAGCACAACAAGTAGAAGACACCTTCAAAGACAGAATTAAAAACTTCAAAGTAATAGAAGCACAAGATGAATTCATAGAAGCACTCGCTGGTGTACGCGACCCTGAAAAGAAACGTGAAATCATAGGACATAAATTTATCGAAGTATTTGAACGTGAAGCTAAAAAATCAGGAGCAACATTCCTACTTCAAGGAACAATAGCACCAGACTGGATTGAAAGTGAAGGAAACATCAAATCACACCACAACCTAACACTACCAGATGGACTAGAACTTAAAATAATAGAACCACTACGTGAAATCTACAAAGATGAAGTACGTGCAATAGGAAGTGCACTAGGACTACCTGATGAAATAGTACACAGACAACCATTCCCAGGACCAGGACTAGCAGTACGTGTACTAGGAGATGTAACACACGAAAAACTAGAAATCTGCCGTGAAGCAAATGCAATACTAAACAAATACGTAGAAGAAGAAGGACTCGACAAAGACCTCTGGCAATACTTTGTAGTACTAACAGACAGCAAAGTAACAGGAGTAAAAGGAGACCAAAGAGACTTCGGATATCTAGTTGTAATACGTATGGTACAATCATTTGATGCAATGACAGCAAACGTACCAGACATACCATGGCCATTCCTACACAAAGTATCACAAGAAATCACAGCAAAAGTACCAGAAATCACACACGTATCACTCTCACTCAGTAACAAACCACCAAGCACAATCGAATTTGAATAGACACAATACTATTCAAAACCATATTTTATTTTTTTTAGAAAGAAAATACTCTCCACCAATAAGAAATTTACTAATTTTATAAAAATAATTAAAAAAAGAAAATAAATGAAGATTATACATAGTATAATACACTATTCTTATCACCATCTCCACCCCATTCAAGAGTGTTGAAATCTTCATCAATTTTAAGGTCAACCAGTGTTTTATTTAAGTCTGGATGTTTTTCAAGGAAGTTTATTGCATCAGTCTTCTTCTGATTTGATTGTTTTACAAGTTCATCAACCTGAATACTTGAAGAATTTTTCTGACTATTTAAATTAGACAGACTCATTTCACCTTTTTTATATTTTTGATATGCATGCATATATGGGATATATGCCTCTTCATATCTTTTTTCAACTGTTAATCTATCAATTTGAATTTCAAGATATTGTCGGTATGTTTCATTTCGTGTACTATTTTTAAATTCTTCAAGTACTTTTATTTCATCAGTTGTATTTTTTATCTCCTCTTCTGTTGATGTAATATCATCTTCTACTTTAATTGTTCCTTTATCCCATTTTTTAACATGAGCAATGTCTGATATATTTTCAATAGTACTTGCAAGTTGTATTGTCTGGTTAAATTGTTTACGATCCTGTTCATCAAGATAACTACTTGTAGCATAAATTATACCTGCAGCAAGTATTACAACTATTACTACTCCTATTGCTAGTTTCTTTTTGTTCATAGTGTTATTTCTATTTAAATATGTTAATAAATTAGTAACTAAGCTAAATAATTAAAAAATAATAAAAAAAAAGAAGTGGTAATTAAGGTATTAGTTGTATACTATGGTTTTTATCTCCTGTTCCGCCCCATTCTTGGGTATTGAAGTCTTCATCAACTTTTAGATCAACTAGTGTTTTATTTAAGTCTGGATGTTTTTCAAGGAAAGTTATTGCTTCAGTTTTCTTCTGATCTGTTTGTTTGCTTACTTCATCTTGTTGTGTTTTTGATGAATTTTGACAATGTCTATATACAGATAGGCTTATTTCATTGTTTCTATATCTTTTATATGCTTTTGTATCTTCTAAACTTAGTTCATGAAATCTTTTCTCAGATGTTAATCTATCTATTTGAATTTGAAGATATTGCCTGTATGTTTCATTTCGTGTTTTATTTTTAAATTCTTCCATTACATTAATTTCATTTGTCATATTTTTCAGATGATCTTCAGTTGTTGTAATATCATCATCTATTTTAATTATTCCTTTATCACACATTCTAACATAGTTGATGTCTGATATGTTTTCCATTGTACTTGCAAGTTGTATTGTCTGGTTGAATTGTTTTCTATCCTGTTCATCCAGGTAATTATTTGTTGCATATATTATACCAGCTGCAAGTATTACAACTATTACTACTGTTATTGCTAGTTTCTTTTTGTTCATGTTGTTATTTTTATTTGAGTATGTTAATAAATTATTAATTAGAAATGTATTAATTAAGTGATATATTATGTATAGATTGGTTTCAAGATTGATTTTATATAAAGATGAAGATAGTATTTTATTTAATTTAGCTAAGATTTTCAGAAAGTATGATTTAAGTAAGAAGGATTTTGATATTCGTTATGAAACTATTAGCCAGATTAATAGTGAAGTTGGACGTATTGTTGAACTTGCATCAAAGTATGGTTTTAGTGGGGATTTATGGCATGATTATCTTATTTATCTTCTTTTAAGTTCAGAGAACAGTCTTTGTGTTATGTTTGAAAGATGTGAATCTGGTGAGAATTTAACTATTGATGAGTTTATGAGAAATGATCTTGAAGTTATTGTTGAGCTTATGAATTATGATTTTTCAGCAATTGAAGATGAACTTGGTATTAATAGTTTTAGTATGATTCGTAACTTTACACAGAGTAGTAGTTTTGATTATTCAAATCATAATGCAAGTGGTCTTATCTGTGATGTTTGCAGTAAGGTTAAAGCTGGTTGTAGTGTTGATGAGTTATATAGTGTTATTCGTAATTTCTATCATAAGTATGGTGTTGGTATTTATGGTTTAAATAAGGCATTTAAGTTGTCACATAGTAATGGTGATGATTTTAGTATTGTTCCTATTACATCCTTTGATGATAGTATTTCTCTTGATGATCTTCTTGGATATGAATACCAAAAAGGTGCTTTAGTTGATAATACTGAGGCTTTTATTCGTGGTTGTAAGGCTAATAATGTTCTTTTATATGGTGATGCTGGTACTGGTAAATCTACTAGTATTAAGGCTATTTTAAATAAGTATTATGATGATGGTCTTAGGATTATTGAAGTTTATAAGCATGAAACTAAGTATCTTTCAAGGATTATTTCAGAGATTAAGGATCGTAATTATTTCTTTATTCTTTACATGGATGATTTATCATTTGAGGAATCTGAGAGTGATTATAAGTATCTTAAGGCTTTAATTGAAGGTGGTCTTGAAATTACTCCTGATAATATTCTTATTTATGCTACATCTAATAGGCGTCATCTAGTCAGAGAAACTTGGAATGAACGTAGTGATACATCTGCTGAGACTGATTTGTATCATTCAGATACTGTACGGGAGAAGCTTTCTCTTGTTGATAGGTTTGGTATTACTATTGGTTATTATAAGCCTACATTTAATGAGTATGTTGATATTGTAATTAGTTTAGCTCGCAGATATCCTGAAATTACTTTAACTGATGAGGAGTTAGAAAGTGAGGCTAAGATTTGGATTAGAACTCATGGTCATCCTTCTGGTCGTACTGCTGAGCAGCTAGTTTATTACTTGCTTGGTAAGTGTTAGTTGAATTATTTTTCAATTAAAAAGTGTTATTAAATTTATTTGAATTTTTATTTCAAATATTTTTTAGTAACTTTTTTGTGATTTTTGTTGAATTTAGCTAATTTTTAGAGAAATCCATATGATATTATCCTAATAATTAGTTAAATTTATTTTATTTTTTTTTAAATTATTTTTTATTTTTTGGTGATTTTTGGCTTAGTTTTGCAAAACCTTTATATACTCAGGGGTACATATTAATAATTGTGGGAAGTTTAGGCAAACCTAAATTTAACACAACCATACAATATTAATTTATTGTAGATATTTAGGACACTTAAAAAATTATATCCTATGTAATAGAAAAAAATATTTTTTTTATTATCCAACTTTTAGGTAAACCTAAATATTTATATACTACTAAAGTATAATATATAATTGTAAGAAGATTTAGGTAAAACTAAATTTTTCTTAAAATGAGTTAAAACAAGACTATAAAAAAACCCAAAAAAAGTTAAAAAATTGGAAATTTAACTATTACAATCCGCACATAAAAGAAATAGTTAAAGCATATTTAAAAAAATCACCTATTATTAAATAAATTTTTTTTAACTAACAACAAAAAAAAGCCTATTATAAAATTAACTCATCACTCCTAGTTAAAATAAAAAAAACATAGTATAAACTATAAAAACACAAAAAAGAAAATAAAACCTTATAAAACTCCTAGCATCCAGAGTTTTAAAAAATTCCCAAAAATATTTTCTTTCTTGTAATACATACTTTTTTTAATAATTTTTTTTAAAAATCACTTATTTTAAAAACATATTTTAAATAATTACTACACAAAATTATTTTTTTTAAATAAAAAAAAGAAAATATAAGAAAATTAATCCTTATTTTATTAAATTATTTACTTATTCTAATTTACTAAGCTCAATATTGCGATCTAATCCAGCATTAAGAGCATCAAAAAGTGACATACCACCATCAAGTGCCTCAATTATAGCCTCTGTAACTCCACCTTTTGTTGCAGTATTTTTAATAAATTCATCTCTACCTTCAGATGGTACTAAATCATTAGCTTTTTTTGCCACATCCATAAATAATGGGAAGTTTTCAGAAAATTTCTTAATATCATCAATATTTTCATCATAATCTACTTTTGCAAATACAGCAGGAAGACAGCCTGCAATAATCATATAATTAAGATCATCTTCACATTCTACATTAAATGTATCAAAGCCAAGTAAATCAAACATACAATCTGCTATATCACATGAATTATATACACCAGCAATTGCAGATGAATCTCTTATTGTATCAGGACCTGTTGGAATTACACGAACAACATTACTTGATCCTGTTTGTTTTTTAATGTCACTAGTTTTAACTCCTGCCATAAATGATATAACAGTTGTACTATCATCTAAGTTAAATTCTCCAAGTTTTTTAAACATCTGTGGTGGAACTGAAACAATTATAATATCTGATGTATCTACAATCTTTGAATTATCAGCAATATTATCAACAAGCTCATTATCATAAAGATCACTAAATGTAAATATAGAACCATTATATGAAAGTTTTAAATTATCAGTTGGAAATCCAATATCTCTTAACTTTAATGCTAAAGCCTGACCAATATGTCCTGCTCCAATAATACCAATATTATATTTAAAAAAGTCCTCACTAATCATAATAGATATTCTATAGTTGATAATATAAAAATTCTATAACTAAAACATACAAATATAATATAACCTAAAAAAGAAAAAAAGGAAAAGTTGAATGAATAAAAATTAAAAAGAGGAGGAATAAAATCTTATGGCAATGATGAAATCAAAATATGCATATCTTAAAGAAATAACAAAACAACTCTACAACATGAAAACAGCAGAAGTATCAACAGAACTTGAAGGAACAACACCACCATCAGTATTTATTGGAAGCTACAACTACCCCAAGGTATATGCAGGACCTCTTCTTACATCAGAGACTAACTCTGAAATTATGGATCAGCCAGAATCATGGATAAATAATCATTCAACACAAAAACAGATAATAGACTATCGTCTTAACCTTGTACGTGGAAAACAAACAATAGGAATCTATGACCTGGAAAATAACTACATTGAAAAACTACAAGAAGTATCAATGGCATCAAGATCAATACTAAGTGAGGCAGAATTTAATAAAAAACCACAAGGAATGATGATAGGACGTGAAGAATCACCACATGGACCAAGTGGAACACTAAAGAAATTTGATATTGAAAATGTAAAATGGGATCATCAACTAGAAAAAACATACTATGATACAGATCTTAAAGCAGCAGATGCAGTAGATATACTACATAAAAAAGACATACCATTTTCACAGATACAAAAAGCATTTTCTGTAGGATCAATGGGTGAAGCTAAAAATAGAAAACTTGTACCAACCAGGTGGTCAATAACAGCAGTAGATACTACAATTGCAAATAAACTACTTGAGGATGTAAAATACTATCCTACAATTGACACCTATCATGTCTATGAATATGAAAGTCTTGGAAACTACTATGCAATAGTTGAAATACCAACACCATGGCAGTTTGAGGCAATGGAAGCATTTATCAACTATAAAGGTCAAAAGTCAATGATCTTCACAGACTATGAAAATAACAAGGGAAAGAAGGGATATTCAAGACTTGGTGGAGGATACTATGCTGCTAAAATGGCAGTAACAGAACAACTCTACAATGATAAAAAACAGGCAGGAGTATTTGTTTTCAGAGAAGCTGATGAAACATACATACCACTTGGTGTATTTAATATGCGTGAAAATATACGATATGCATTACGTCAAAAACCACATGAATTTGAAACATTAACAAAGGCACTAGAATATGTAGATAGTCGTCTTAAACTTACAGTTGATGAATTCAGAGCAGCTGGTGATCTTCTTGATGATACAGTAAAACAAAGACAAACAACACTAGATCAATTCTTCTAGGAAAAATATTTGGAGGCTATTAAATTGTTAGAATTAAATTATAAGAAAATATCAGAAAATGCAAAAGATGCAATGGCAAATGCTGTAGGTGTTGATCATGACTACTACAATGATGCAACAGAAGTAATAGGCAAATACTATCCTGGTGATATACACATACTCAACAGTGCAAATAGCTGTATTATAACAACAGTTGAAGCAGTAGAAGATCCAATTTTAACTGTTGATATGGGTGGATGGAATGGTCTTGAAAGATCTGCTAAAGTTTTAAATAAAAAAGTTGAAAAAATAACAACAACTAATGGTATAATAAATATCAAAGATCTTGAAGATTATTTTAAAGAAAATACTATAAATACACTTTATATTACAGCACTTGCAGCATATATGAAAGCACAACCAATAAAAGAAATTAAACACTTATGTGATGTATATGATGTATTGTTAATTGTTGATATTTCAGGAGTTGTAGGTGACATAGAACTATGTAGTTGTAATGATGCAGACATTCTCATATCATCAACAGGAAAACCAAAAATAGTAAACATAGAAAATGGTGGATTTATAGTGAATATGAAACCAGATACAATAAAACTAAATAATCACATGCTAAAAACACTAAAAGCTGACAACATAACATGTGCAGGAATAAATGCTGAATTTAGTAAAGCAGGTGCTATACTTGAGGAAACTCGTAAATATAACAACTACCTAAAAGAACAATTAAATGAAAAACTAGAGTGTTCTGGTGAATTTAGTATTATAGAACCTGACGCTGTATATGGTATTAATACAATAATAAGTATGCCAAGTAAATCAATTGCAAAAAAAGTAGCATATAATATTAGACAACAAATAACAGTTGATAGAAATAAAGGTATAATAACACCAGGACCTAACTATAATCGTCTAAAAAAGCCATGTGTATGTATTGAAATAAAAAATCTTGATGTAGATTCAATAACAAATAAAAAACTAGATCAATTAGTAGATATTATAATAGATTCAATAAAAAAAGAGAAAGAGAATTAGTATTTAATTGCAAGCATTGCAATTTTTTCATTAAGCATGTCAACAATATTATCACAACTTTTAAGTTGATATGCATCAACTATTTTTTCTATGTCATATTCTTCAAGAAGCTCGTCACAACGTGGTGTGAGTAACTCTTCCATCATATCAACTTGTTCAGGTGTTGTGTTGATATAGACTACTGTGATATTTCCCTTATTTTTTATTCCAAGAAGTTTTAATGCTTCCTTGATTTGTTTTTGTGCAGATAATCTTACACAGATTTCAAGACCAGGATCATTTGCAAAGTTTTCATTATCATCAAATGCTCTGAAAGCATGACTTATTGCCTGACTTAGATGAGCCTTTCCACATATATAATCACTATCAAGTAATTGTATTATAGATCCATCATTTATATCTGTTATTTTATCTGTTTTTGTGATAAAATCTGGAATATTATCAATTATATTATCTTTATATGAGTGTATTTCTATACTGTAATCTTTTATAATCTCTTTTTGTAAATCTTGCATACTAATTTCTCTCTCTTTTTGTAATATTATCTTCTTTTTTTATCTGTTATTATCTTATTTGCACCTTTAAGATATGCATCTACACTTGCCATTATAATATCAGGCTGTGTACTACGTGATGTAATTATCTTATCATCACATTTAAGTTTTACAACTACATCAATTAATGCATCTGTACCACCTGTTATTGCATCTACATGATATTCTTCAAGTGAAATATCTGCAACATCAACTAGGCATTTACGTATTGCTTCAAGTGCTGCATCTACAGGACCTACACCTACTCCTGCTTCTATTTTTTCTTTATTGTTAATACTTAGTTTTACTGATGCTGTTGGTGTTAGTTTATTTCCTGATACTGATGTATATTCCTGTAGTTTTAATGAATTTTCAATATCAATTGCTAGTATATCATCTACTGTTGCCTGCAGGTCTACATCTGTTACTGTTTTTCCCATATCAGAGAGTGCTTTGATTCTTTTAAATATTTCATTAAGTTGTGCATCTGTAACTTCTGTATTTGTTTCCTTAATTTTTTCATGTATTACATGTTTTCCCACATGTTTTCCTAGTATGAAACGACGACGATGCCCTACCTTTTCAGGCTTCATTGGCTCATAAGTTTCTGATTTCTTAAGTACACCATCTGCATGTATTCCAGATTCATGTGCAAATGCATTTTTTCCAACAATTGCCTTATTTGACTGAAGAACCACACCTGATATGTTTTCAACAAGCTGTGATATTTCATAGAATAATTCTGTTTTAATGTTTGTCTTCTTGTGATATAATGTATCTATTGCCATTATAAGCTCTTCAGATGATGTGTTACCTGCTCTTTCACCTAGTCCATTTATTGTTACATGTGCCTGGTTTGCTCCTGCATTTAATGCTGCAAGTGTATTTGCAACTGCAAGTCCAAAGTCATTATGGCAGTGAACACTCATTGGAACATTGAGCTTTGCAAGCTCGCCATAAAATTCATATGAACGTTCTGGTGTAAGTATTCCAACTGTATCACATGGACAGATACGATCAGCACCAGCATCTATTGTTTTAATAAATAATGACTTGAGATCATCAATTGATGTTCTTGTTGAATCCTCGGCTGATAATTCAACTATAAGTCCATGATCTTTTGCATATTCAACAGCATCTACTGCCATCTTTTCAACTTCAGGGCGTGACTTTTGAAGTTTGAAGTCAATGTGAAGATCAGATGATGGAATTACAAGATTTACACTATCAACGCCACAGTCTATTGCTGTGTCAATGTCAACTTTTAGTGGTCTTGCAAAACTACAAATTTCTGCATTTAAGTTGTTTTCTGTTATTAATTTTATACTTTGCTGTTCATCTTTAGATGTAATTGCAGATCCTGCCTCAACTACATCAACTCCTAACTCGTCAAGTTTTAATGCAATTTTAAGTTTTTCATTTGATGTTATAAGTACACCAGGAGTCTGTTCTCCATCTCTTAGTGTTGTATCAAATATTTTTATATTATCATGCATAGAGTTTCACCTCTCTTAAGTTATTTATTTTATAACTATGTTAATATAATTTTACTTTTTCATTAAAACTGTAATAATACGTGTAAGACTTTTATGCATTCTTATTGAATGTTGTTCTAATATTTTAAGTGGTGTATTTTCAACAACCTCATAAAGGTCAATGTAGTGTGGTGATGCCATACAGATATATCCATCATCTTTAATGTATTGTGCTATTGAATTTAAAGCCTCTGTATAGAGTTGTTTTGTATCATCTCCACCAAGAGTTGTTGATATTCCATATGGTGGATCCATTGCAACAGCATCTACTGTTTCATCAAGGTCAAGTTTACGTACATCTTCCCAGTAGATTTTAAAGTCTTCAAATCCTTCATGTGCAATGTTAAGTTTACTTCCCTCATACATACATTTTTCAATGTCAGATCCTATTAATTTAACACCAAGATCTCCTGCCTCAATTAGTATACCACCAGTTCCACAAAATGGGTCAAGTACTGTATCTCCCTTATGGGTACGGGCAAGGTTTACCATACAAAGTGCAAGTTTTGGACTCATTGACCCTGGATGGAAGTATGGTCTTTTATGTGGCTTATTATCAAAGAAGTGTTTTTTATCTTGTTCAATAATTTGACGTGTAATTATTACTTCATTGTATCCTACAACTTTTGATTCTTTAAATTCATTAACTTCAAGTTTTGGATTTGTATATACCAATTTTATTGTACAATCAGCATTTGTTAAATCAACAGGCATCTGTGATTGTTGTTTAATATATCCTCCAATGTATCGTTCAATTGAATCTTTATCAACATCACCATTTCCCATTCTTTTAACACGTACCTTAAATGATGAGTTAACATATTCACTCCAGTCTACATCTTTAACTGCATTATTTAACTCCTCAGGTGTTGTTCTTTTAATTGTTTGGAGTATTTCATGAGTATATCCGAGGTGTGATCCAAGCTCAATTATATCATCCTCAGATGCAGGTGTTGTAAATGTTATAACACCAGGATATTCTGATGTAATTTCATATTCAATATCTAGAGTTTCAAGTCTTGCAAGTAACTCAGCTTTTGGTAATGTTTCATTTTCCTGTGATAATATTACTGTGATTTCCATATGTTTTTAAGTCTCCTTATACCTATTTTGGGTAGTAATTTAAATATTACTCCACTTTTTATTAATTCTTTAATAAGAATGCTTTGATCATCCATATCTCCATATTTTGAAATTATCTTATCTGCTTGACATTCTTTAAGTTGTCTGAACATGAAATTAACATCATCTTCTGATAGATCTTCAAGAATTTTCTGTACATTTATCTGTGTTTTAAATTCATTATCATAACGTTCATGGTACTGCTTTTCATACCTTAAAAGATAGTTATTGTCATGTTCTTTAAGCATTAAATCAGAGTTTTCAGCAGCAATTTGTGCTGAATTAAATCCTGCAATTAATCCTCCACCTGTTGTAGGTTTAACTTGACTTGCTGAATCTCCAAGAAGAATAGTATTATTTTTAACAATACACTTTTGTGGATTAAATCTTGGTATTATACCATGTGATTTATCAACTACCACATCTGTACTTTTTAGTGCTGAATTAAGAATCATCTCAGCTTGAGTATATGACCCATTTGTAAATAGTCCTACTCTTTTTTCCCTGTAGCTTACAGGAATACTCCATATAAATCCTGGAAGAATGTTCATATTAACATTTATGTCAAGAAAACTAGTATCCTCATTTAGTGTACTTACAATGTATTGCATTGCAAGAAATGATTCATCCTCAACTTCTGGATTCATCTTCTTTGCTGTTTGACTATTAGGACCACATGATACAGCAATAATATCAGATGAATATGTATCATCTTTTGTTTTTATTGTTGTATTTTCAATATCAACATCATACACTCGTGTTGAATAGAAAACATCAACTCCTGCATCTTCTGCACGATTTGCCAGGTATTTATCATAGTATATTCTATCTATTACATATGCTGCTGTGTCCTGTTTTGATACTGTTATTGATGTCATATCAGGTGATGTGAGATTTGCTCCTTGAATTTCATTATCTATAAATTCTCTTGGCAAGTTTTTTGTCTTATCTATGTTTGTTGAAACAAGACCTGCACATTGTAGTGGATGACCAATTCTATTTTTCATATCATATAATGCTACATCATAGCCCATCTTTGCCATTTTATATGCATATGTTGATCCTACTGGTCCTGCACCAACAACTATTATATCATAATCTTTCATGTTTTTCATTCCAACTTAAAATCCATAATTAAAAAATAATTTAAATTAGTCTGTACTTAATCCTGCTATAAAATCTTCACATTTTTCAAGAATATGTTTAAAAATTAGAAAAAGTTTTAATATAGCATTTATTTATGTTTTTTATTATAAAAAAAAATTTTCCCTTTTTTTTATATTAGTAAAATAAACAATTATCTTATCTCTTATTTTATATAAAAAGAAGATTAAAAAGGGGAAAGTAGAAAAAATTTCCCATCCATTACAATTTTCTACTTTTTATTATATTTTTTAAACATCTGTGAATGTTTTTCAAGTATTACTTCTTTTTCCTGTTTTGATTGTTTATTTTTTACTTTACGATCATTAAATCGTTTCTTTAATGAATTACTGTCGTCCTGGTAGTTGTTATCCTGGTAGTTGTAGTTTGGCTCATCATAGTATTGTTGTTGTCTTCTTGGTTTTGATTTAGGTCTAGGTTTTTGATATGATGAAGGTTTCTGGTAGTAGTCCTGTTGTTGTGGTGGATTGTAGTGTTGTTGATAGTTATCATATTGTGGTTGTCTATTGTCATATCTGGGCTGTTCATAGTTACCAAAATATTCAACATCTGAGTATTGTGAATTATCTACTGGAGGTTGGTTTCTATAGTTGTTATGATTGTTATCATAGTATCTGTCATTGTTTTCATATCTTGGATTATATCCATGATTTGGAGTTAAATATCCTCCCATATATGAATCATGTAGTTGCTGTTGTTGTGAAATTAACTCTTCAACTTCCCTTGGATTTGGTGTATCATCAAGTATTATCTGTGAATTGTCATGTCCACCATAAACTATTACATCACCAACATTAAGAAATCTTTCAAGTATATTTTGGGAAATTTCTATATCTTGTATTTTTGCATATGGCATTGAAAGTTTTTCACGTCTGAAAAGTCCACGATTTATTATGATGTGTGATTTTGTAAGTATATATTCTGTATTGTTACGATCAAGCACGTCAAGTCCTAGTTTTATTATAACAATTAGCATTGCAACTCCATCTGCAAGTTCGGCAATTGTTGTAAGTTGTGGTATTTCAAGGTTAAATGTTGTCATTAATACAAGCTGTATATGTGCTGCTAGTGCAATTAGTGGTACAAATAGAAATGCTAGTATAAATACTACAATTATCTTAGTTATAAAGTTATCAGGATATGTTAGTAAGTTTGGCTTTGTTTTAAATATTACATTTGCCTCATGAGGATCTTCTATTCTGTGTCCTTGATTGTTATTTTCAACTCTTTGTGATGGTTTAGGCATCATTTTGAAACATTTCCCTCCCTTTCTATTTTTTATTCATTATATGTATATTATATTAGTTTAATTAGATTATATATTTTAGTAAAATAAAATATAATTTAAATCAATAAAAAATTGAGGATGTGCTAATTTTAATGATATACAAAGAAGATATAAACATAGAAGATAGTCATATTCACTTTAGTTGTGATGTAAAAGTTGACATTAAGCCATACATTAAAAATTTGAGAAAAATAATAGAAGATGAAATAAAAGTAAATCCAGAATTTATAGGATATACACCATCAGATGTAATAGGTGATGCAAGAATTTTAAAACTAATGCAAAAAGCTAGTACTATTGCAGATACAGGACCTATGGCTGCTGTTGCAGGAAGTATAAGTCAGATGTGTATGGAGTATGTTAATTCAAGTTTTGATTCTAACTATGTAATTGTTGAAAATGGTGGAGATATATCACTTAAAACAAATAAGAAAACAATAGTAAGTGTTGATGCAGGAAGTAGTAATGTATATACAGATAGCTTGGCATTTAAAGTTAAAGAAAAAAGGAGTGGATATGGCATTTGCACATCAGCAGCACATGGATCATCTGAAAGTTTTGGAAATACAGATGCAACAATAGTATTTTCAAAACAATGCAGCATCTCAGATACACTGGCAACACAGATAGCAAACCATGGCATAGGTAGTAGTGGACGTGAAATACTTGAAAATGCACTAGTATGTGCTGATGAATATAATGAATTCTATGATGGTGTTGTTATAATAAAAGATGAATACATCACAAAAGTGGGACATATTCCAAAGTTTGTCATGATAGATGATGAATCTCCTAAAAATACATATGAAATCATATAATAATTCATCAAAAAAAGATAGATAATATTTAAAAATATAAAAAAATAGTAGTATATGAAAAAAAAGGAGAGTAGAATAATTATTTCATTTCTATAAGTTGTCAAGACATACATCACGAAGTACAACTGCATCAGCATTGTTTGGATAAAATACAAGTACTTTATTGAAGCATTCTATTGCATCATTAAATCTGTCAAGTTCCATGTATGCAACACCCTTATTATTAAGAATTATAGGATTGTTCTCATCAACTTTAAGAGCATTATCATAGCATTCAATAGCCTCCTCATAACGACGAAGATCAAGAAGAGTATTAGCCTTACTTGCCCATATATTTGAATCATCCCTATCATCAAGACATAACTCAAGTGATTTATCATATGATTTTAATGCTTCCTCACCCCGATCAAGCATGTTAAGAATTGTTGCACGTTCATTCCACACATCAGCATCAGATGCATCAAGCTGGATAATATAATCAAAGTATTTCAGGGATGTTTCAAGATCATTTAACATCTCATATATTATACCACGCCAATATAATATGGTTGTATTTTCACCATTAAGTTTTAGTGCTTGTGTATTAAACTTTAATGCCTTTTCAGGTTCACCCTTATTAAGATATGCTATTGCAATATTATTGTAGATATATTCATTGTCAGGGTCAAGCTTTATTGCACGCATGTAATGTTTTATTGCATCACCAAACTGTCCAAGACGTGAAAGATTATCACCTATACGATTTAGGAGGTTAACATCATCTGCATCGTATTCAAGTGCTGCCTTATAGCATATTGATGATTGTTGATATTTTCCCATATCAAAGAGTACATCTGCCTTTTTTATAATCATATTTTTCTGATTTATTGCAGAGCCTTCCCATTGACTTACATGTAGTTTGTGAAAGTCAAATACCTGGAATTTATCATCATCTGCTGTGTTATTAGGATACTGCTTTTTAAGGTCTCGTTCTAATTCACGACTATTTTTATATCCAAGCTTTTCTATTATCTTTGAATCCTTCTTTATCTCGGCAAATGTCTTTATTTCTACATGATTTACCTCGGCTTCAAATAGCTTTTCTCGCTCCTTTGAGAGAATATTCCAGTAACAATAGAGTCGATCACCTGGATATAGTGGATGTTTCCACAAGCGTCTAAGAGTTGTATTTCTCTTTCCACTTATAAGATCAATATCTTTGTTAGATAATAATAAAATTGGCATTTTAAATTGTTCCCATTATTTTGTATTTATTTTAATATAAAAAAAATTCATTTTTATTTTATTTTCTGATTTCCAAATTGTCCAGATTTAAGATGAAGTGATGGAATATGATTTGTATCAATACTCATTAGAATATCATGTAACTCCTCAGGATTAGGCTCATCAACAGAAAGCAAGCTTACATCGTATGTTGCCCTGTTTCTAAATTGCTGCAGTGTATACTGGTTACATCTAATCTGGCTTACTATTGTTTCAACATCTTCTGGTGTTAGAAGTCCTGGAACATATGTTGTTCTACATTCAAGGAAAACATCATGACTTAGTATTATATCTATTGATTTTTCAATCCTCTCTTTTACATCATTAGGGTAGATGTCTGTGATTTTATAGTACTTATCAAGTGGTGCTTTAATATCCATTGCAACATAGTCAATATCATCAATTACATCAATTAATTTATCAGGATGAAGACCATTTGTGTCAAGTTTAATGAGTAAGTCTGCATCTTTTGCCTGGGCTATAAATTGTTTTATTACATCAAGATGTAGTAGTGGCTCACCACCACTTAATACTATCGCATCAATAAAGTCAATATTTTCATCTACTTCATCTTTAATTAATTCAACTTCCATCTTATTTAATGTGTCATATTTTATAAGTTGTGGATTGTGACAAAACTTACATCTAATATCACATCCAGGCGTAAATAGTACAAGTGCCATCTTTTTTGGATAATCAAGGGATGAATAAACAGGTTCTATATTCATAAAATCACAAATAAGTATATTTTTACATATTTTATATTATTAAAGGTATTTTTTTAATATAAATGAATTTTTTAATCTAAGTTATTATTTATATTTTAATATATTTAAATAAAATTCTAACAAATAATTATATACTTCAAATAAATACCAACCACCTAGTTTTTAATTATACAAGATAATATAGTATTAACATAGATAAAGTATTTTAAAATTATAAAATAAACAATAAAATATCAAACAAACAATAAAATTTTTAGAATATTATATAAATTTAACTAAATATTAATAAAAATCTTGGAGGTAAAAACTTATGGCAAAAAATGAAGCAAGAATATATGATGGAGCAAAAATCATTGGAGATGTAACACTAAAAGATGATGTATCCATATGGTATAATGCTGTAATTCGTGCAGATCATGAACCTGTAGAAATTGATGAAAATTCTAATGTACAAGATAACTGTACAATACATGTAACAGAAGGATATCCTGTAAAAATTGGAAAAAATGTATCAATAGGACATGGAGCAATAATTCATGGATGTACAATAGATGACGATGTACTAATAGGAATGGGAGCAATCATACTCAACGGTGCACACATACCTAAAAATTGTCTTGTAGGTGCAGGAGCACTAGTTACAGAAAATAAGACATTTCCTGAAAACTCACTTATTATAGGCTCTCCTGCAAAAGCTGTACGTCAACTAAAAGATGAAGAAATAGAAGGTATTAAAGAAAATGCAATGGAATACTACAAACTTGCATTTGAAGATGAATAAAATAAAAAAAATTAGAAGAAAAGTATAAAATAGAATTTTAGTGATTATAATGGTAAAAACAAGAGCAGTAATAGATGAATACGACACATACGTACCTGGACGATCAAAAAAGGAAATTACAGATAAATATGGAATAGATGCAGATGATATTCTTAAACTTGGATCAAATGAAAATCCATGGGGAGCATCAAAAAAGGCACAAAAAGCAGTTGCAGAGTGTGCAATTGAGATGAACAGATATCCTGAATCAAACCATGAATATCTAAAAGAAAAAATAGCACAATATGCAGGAGTACGCCAGAACCAGGTAATTGTAACAGGTGATGGTGCTGATGAACTTCTTGATATTATAGCAAAAACATTAATATCAGAAGGTGATGAATTTATTGTTCACCCTCCAACATACACCTACTATGAATATACATTTAAATTATACAATGCAAAACCTGTATATGCACGCTGGGATGTAGAAACAAACACACTTGATGTAGACTCAGTTCTCGATGCAATTACAGATAAAACCAAGGTAATCTTCCTATGTACACCTAACAACCCTACAGGTGGACTTATAAGCCATGATGATATTGTACGTATAGTTGAGGCAACAGATGCTCTTGTAGTAGTAGATGAAGCATACTGGGAATTTGCAGAAGTTAACAATGTAGACTTACTTGATAAGTATGATAATGTACTTCTTCTTAGAACATTTTCAAAAGTAATGGGTCTTGCAGGTCTTCGTGTAGGATATGGTCTTGCAAGTCCTGAACTTCTCGAGAAAATTTCAAGAATAAAACCAGTTTTCAGTGTTACAGTACCATCACAAAAGGCTGTTCTTGCAACACTTGATGATAAAGAATATATTGAAGAATCAACAAGAAAATCAATTGAAGAACGTGAATACTTATATGAAAGTGTAAAAGCTATTGATGGACTTGACATCTATGCATCTAAGTCCAACTACCTTCTTGTAGATCTTCATGATAGTGGATATACTGCAGCTGAAATTACAGAAGCTCTCATGAAACGTGGAGTTATTGTACGTGACTGTACTAGTTTCCGTGATCTTGATGAATACTATATGAGAATTAGTATAGAAACACATCCTAAAAATGAGAGATTTATTGAAATTCTAAAAGAAGTAATTGATGAAAGAAGAAATTAAATAGGATTTTCTTTTAATCCTTATATTCTCCCCCATATTATATTTTTTTTTATTATGAAAAAAAAGGCTATTTTATTTTTATTATGTAATTATTTTTATTTTAAGATGATAGTAGTATTTCTAGTGTCTTTTTGGGTCATGATATACTAATGCTGCAACAACACTTGCTTTATCTACTACTGTGTGGGTTTGTGTGATACATTGATAGTCTATCATTTCAAGATTTCTTTTCTCAAGCATATATTCTGCCATAAATCTTGCCTCTTTTTTAAGTTCCTCAACTGGTCTGTTAATTCCCTTAGTTTCAACTACACATCCCATCTCAGATGTTGTTGCATATGCTATTACAGCAGTTATTTCATCTCCTGGATTGTCTGAGTATTGATGTGATAGTACACAGTTTGTCATTTCACCTGGTTGTAGATCTGGCATGTCAACTACTTCAACATCAGCTGGTAGCATGCTTGATACTGGTATTAGATTTACATTTCCAATATCAGCTTCTAGTAATGCATTGTCAAATGCATTTAGTTTTGTTGGTCCTTCTGATGCTCCTTTTGTTAGTGATATTTTCATTATTTCCTCATCCCCTTAAATTCTATTGTTTTATTTTTTTATATTCTATCATCTTTATTTTATAGTATTTTATTTTTATAATTTTTTTTATTGGGAAAGTCATATATTTATGAATAAAAATAAATAATATTTTAGTAACAAATGGTTATAAAAATAGAAAAAAGTATATGAATAATTCAAAAACTAATATAATATATATAATAAAAAAATCATGAAAAAATAGAAAAACCATCCACACCCCACTAAAAAATATATAATATATACAAATTTCATTCTAATACCCACAAAAAATATAGTATAAAAAAAATGGATAGGAGAACATAAAATACATGACAGATGAAAAACTATCATTTACACAAAAACTCAGAAAAGAAAATGAAATAATAACAGACATACAAGAACTTGACATACAAAAATCACAACAAATAAACACAACAACACAAGATGACATAGATGATGATGCAGAAAAACTACCAATCATACTAATACCAAACACAATACTACTTCCACACACAGATATGACACTAAACCTTGACAAAGCACATGCAGATAAAATACTATCAGTTGTAAATGACGACAAACAAGGAATAATACTCTCACCAAAAAGACTACCAAATGCAGATGCACAAGAAGTAGAATTCTACGACATAGGAGTAATACTAGAAATAAAAGATCTAAGCCAGATGCCAGAAGAATACCTAGTAGAGCTCAAAGTAAAAGATAAAGTAGAAGTAACAAAAATAACAGAACAACACGGAGTATTCTATGGAACATACCAAACAGTAGCAGAAGAAGACAACATAACACCAGAGGAAGCAGAAACAATCAATGAAAGCATCAATGCAACAGTACAAGTAATATCAGGACTCATACCAAATTCTGGTGAATATGCAAATAAAATAATAGAAAAACAAGACACACAAACCAAAGTTGCAGAAGTATTCCCATACCTTAAAACAACACTAGCAAAAAAACAAGAACTACTCGAGATGGAATCAACAAAACTACGAGCACTAAAAGTAACACAACTACTCGTTGAACAAAAAGATGCAATGCTACTACAAGTAGAAATAGCAAAAAAACTCAATGAAAACATGACAGAAGCTCATAAACAAAATCTTCTACGAGAACAAATGAAGATGATACAAGAAGAGCTAAACATGACACAAGACGAAGAAAGTGAAACAAAAACATACCGTGAACGTATCATGGAAGCAAAGCTCCCAGAAAAAGTAGAAAAAGCAGCACTAAAAGAGGTAGTGAAACTTGAAAGACAAGGACAAAACAACTCAGAAGAAAACATAATACGAAACTACCTTGACACAATACTAGAACTACCATGGCACAAAGAAGAAAAAACAGAAATAGACCTAATCAAGGCAAGAGAACAACTAGATAAAGATCATTATGGTCTTGATAAAATAAAAGATCGTATCATTGAACATCTAGCAGTACTTAAACTTAAAGGTGAAAAACAGGGAAGTATACTACTGTTTGTAGGACCTCCTGGAACTGGAAAAACAAGTCTTGGACGTAGTATTGCAGATGCACTTAACAGACCATACATACGTGCAAGTCTTGGTGGAATAAAAGATGAATCAGAAATACGTGGACATCGCAGAACATACCTTGGTGCAATGCCAGGACGTATAATACGTGGAATGCAAAATGCTGGAAAATCAAATCCAGTATTTGTACTTGATGAAGTAGATAAGATGACAGAATCAATAAATGGAAATCCAACAAGTGCACTTCTTGAAGTACTAGATCCTGAACAAAATGATTCATTCTCAGATCACTACCTAGAGGTAGGATACGACCTATCTGATGTATTCTTTGTTGCAACAGCAAATTCACTTGATGGAATACCAGGACCACTACGTGACAGACTTGAAATAATAAATCTTGACAGCTATACTGCAAATGAAAAACGTCATATTGCAGAAGAACACCTTATTGATGATGTACTTGATGAACATGGACTAACACGTGATGATATTACAATTACAACAGATGCTGTTGATATGATTATTGAAAAATATACACGTGAAGCAGGAGTACGTGGACTTAAACGTGAAATTGCAACAATAGCACGTAAAATTGCACAGAAAATCATAGAAGATGATGGTGATGAAAGTAAAAAGCCATACATTGTAGATAAAGATGACCTTCATGACTTATTAGGACATGAAAAAGCACACTATGACAAAGTTGATGATGAAAATCCAGCTGGTGTTGTAACAGGACTTGCATGGACACCAGTAGGTGGAGATGTACTTTTCATTGAATCTATAATGACACCAGGGGAAGGAAAATTAAAACTTACAGGACAACTTGGAGATGTAATGAAGGAATCTGCACAAATTGCACAAAGCCTTGTTAAATCAAGACTTGCAGATGTACTTAAAGATTCAAGTATTGATGAAAAAGACATACACATCCATGTTCCTGAAGGTGCAATTAAAAAAGATGGACCATCAGCTGGAGTAACACTACTAACTGCAATAACATCACTTATCACTGGAATTAGTGTAGATTCAAAAATTGCAATGACAGGTGAAATATCACTACAAGGAAAAGTACTCCCTGTTGGTGGAATAAAAGAAAAAGTAATAGCAGCTCATCGTGCTGGAATTAAAAAAGTACTACTACCATGTGAAAATGAAAAAGACCTAGAAGATGTTCCAGATGAAATTAAAGATGAACTTACATTTAAATTCATGCATAACATTGATGAGGTACTTCTTGAAGCATTAAATATTAAAATTCCAGAAAATAAAAAACTTGACATTAACCAAGATGCACTTGATGCTATGAAAATATAAACACCACTCCCCTTTTTTTCTATTTTTTTTTAATCCCATTTTTTTATAAATAATTGTAAATTTCTTCCTTTTCATGTTAATTTAATAAACTAAAAAATTTATACATATTATTATATTAGAATATCAAAAAGTGATGTGTAATAAATATGAATGATGAGCAAATAGAGTTTTGGTTAAATTTATCTGAGGAAATTTCATACAATGTTGAAGATGCAATAAACATGGCATCAAAGGATCCTGATGTTGCATCAATTACAAAGATAGGAGCAGATGGAACACCAACACATAAAATCGATGAATATGCAGAAAATGCGGCGATAAAGACAATAGAAGCGACAGGAAAATCATTAATACTAATAAGTGAGGAAATTGGAACAGTAAAGATAGGAGAAGATACTCCTGAAGTTGTTCTTATAATGGATCCACTAGATGGTACAACAAATGCTCTTAAACACATTCCATGTTATGGTATTTCAATTGCAATAGCAGAAAATAGCAGAGCATCAATTGATGATATTACAATGGGAGATATACAGATAGGATATGTTAAAAACTTTGCAAATGAAGATACCTACATTGCAATAAAAGGACGTGGAGCTAAAAAGAACAATGAAGAAATGAAACTATCAGGTATTTCAAAGCTTTCTGAGGCAACAGTATGTAACTATGTATATCGTGAAGATGCAAATGAAGTTGCAAAGATAATTTCATGCTCAAGACGTATGCGTCTTATGGGAGCTATAGCTGTTGAAATATGTTATGTTGCAGATGGAACATATGATGTATTTCTTGATACAAAATCAGTAAGACTTCTTGATATTGCAGCAGCACAACTAATACTAAAAGAAAATGGTGGAATTGTATCTGACACCGACACTAATGAACTTGCAAGTAGTCTTAAATTAATGGGTAAAACATCAGTAGTTGCAACTACAAATCAAAATATTCACAATGAAGTAATTGAACTAATTAACAACTAAAAAAATATAATAATAAAAAATCTTAATTTAAGGAGGGTTAATAGTAGTATGCAAATAGGAATTGTATCACGTACAGATCGTGAAGATGCAATTGAACTTGACTGTAGTATTATTAAATACTTAATAGAAAATGGTATAAACTTGGAAATTGATTCGTCACTTATTGAAAAACTTCCAGAATATAAACAATATGAAGTACCAATTGAGGAAATGAGTAGTGATATTGTTTTATGTGTTGGTGGAGATGGAACAGTACTTAATGCACAACATATTCTTTCACCAAAAAAGATTCCAATTCTAAGTATTAACAAGGGTACTGTTGGATTTCTAACAGAGGTAGATCCAGAAGATATATTTGAATGTCTTGAAAAACTTCTAAATTATGACTTCTTTATTGAAGAACGATTACAACTTGATGTCTTCTATGATGATAAGTGGAGTACTGTACTTAATGAACTTGTTATCATGACAAGTCAACCTGCAAAGATGCTTGATCTTCGCATACTTGTAGATGATGAAATTGTAGATGATGTACGAGCTGATGGTCTTATCATATCAACACCTAGTGGATCTACAGCATATGCAATGTCTGCTGGTGGTCCTATTGTTGATCCACGTGTTGATGCTGCAATTATCATACCAATATGTCCATTTAAACTTAATACAAGACCAAAAATTGTACCAGCTGATAGTCTTATAACAGTCAAATTCCTTAAAAAAGGAAAAGAAGGAGTTGGAGTACTTGATGGTGTATCAACTAGTAGATTTGAATTTCTTGAAGAAATTAAAGTTAAAAAATCAGAAACACCAGCATACTTTGTTAGATTCAAACAAAGCTTCTATAACAGCGTAAATAGTAAATTAAGCACGATATAATTAAGGGGAGAAGTATTTTTACAACTTCTTTTATTCTTTTTTTAATATTGAAAAATTATTTTCTATGAGGTATTAATGTAAAATGTCTAAAAATATCTTAATTAGTGATGCAAATCATGGGGGACTTGTTCTTCTTGATGAATATGCAAAAACTACAAAAAACAATCTTTTTTTCTATGATACATATAATAAACTTTCAAGTAATGAAAAAACCAAACTTGAAGATAAATATGATGTTAAATTTCTAGATCTTAAATATATAAAAGATCATATCAATGAATTTATCACTATAAATCCTGTTCATATGAAAGATCTCTTCAGGTGTGATTTTACTCATCATGAATTTTGTGGATATTTAATTGAAAAACATAAAAAGATGCATAATTGGAACTTTAAAATTATTGAAGTTACAGGTGTTAAAGGTAAAACAACAGTTGTTGATATTACATCAAAGCTTCTTGCATGTGATATGAATGTGTTGGTTTTAAATTCACAAGCACTCACATATAAAACACCAGATGGTGATACTATTCTTGATGAAACACTCAGCATTACACCTGCAAGCATCCTAACTGCACTAAATATAGCATGTGAAAATAACTTACTTGGATGTATTGATTGTTTTATAGCTGAAGTATCACTTGGAATTACTGGAATGTGTGATGTTGGAGTATTAACAAATATAGTTGAAAACTACCCAATTGGTGGTGGAAAATTAAATGCATGTGATGCTAAAAAAAGTGTTTTTAATGCAGAAACTGTTGTGTGTGATATTGACACATATGATAAATACTACAAAGATGTTAGTTGTGATAATTTAAAGCTTGTAGGCTTTAATAATTCATGTTGTGATATCTACACAGATTCTGTTAAATATGATTTTAACAATAGTATAATAAATTTCACATATGATGAGATGAAATATTCTATGGAATGCTTTGCACTTAGTGACTTTTATGTTATGAACATTCTTTTTGCAACACTTATATGTCAAATTATTGGAAAATCTATTAAATCAATAATTAATGATATAGTATCTATTAAAACATTAAAAGGTCGTGGATCATATCGCCAAGTTGATGATAAAATTGTACTTGAAGATATTAATGCAGGACTTAATATGACATCAATAAAACAGTGTGTTGACAACATAAAACGCTACAGTGACAATTTCTCACTTATTATTGGTGGAGATTATGGTATAACATGTGAAGAAATAGATGAAGAAAAGCTTCTAAAATATATTAAAAAATTAGACATAGATGAGATTGTTTTAACATCATCTGTTGGAAAATCACTGTATGAAAAACTTGAAAATCATGAAAAGTTCAAGTACTTTAAAAGTCTAAAAGAAGCATTTAATTACACTAAATTACAAGATAAGGATTTTATACAGATAATTTATAGAAGTAAGTATTCAGAGGATCCATATTATATGTAAATATAATTTTATTTAGAGCTGTTAATTTACATTATTAAAAACTTTATTAAATATAATGAATATATAATTATAAAGAGTTAAAAAATAATTTAACAACACCATATAAAGGTTCTAATAATCTTAATTAAGACATCAAGAATAATGATAAAATAAATTTAATTTAAGGAAAAAATAAAAGGGAGGGTTTATTTTATATGATTGTTGGTACACGTGGAAGTCAGCTTGCAACAACACAGACAGGAACAGTTGTAGCTGCACTTGAGGAGATCATTGGAGAAGAAATTGAAACTAAAATAATTAAAACAACAGGGGATAAAATTAAAGATACTCAACTTTATAATTTTGATGCAAAAGGTATCTTTACAAAAGAATTAGATATTGCATTAATAAATAATGATATTGACTTTGCAGTACATAGTTTCAAAGATCTTCCAAGTGAACTTAATGATCAACTTCAAATAACAGCAATACCACAAAGAGAAGCAGTAAATGAGGTGTTAATTTCAAATTATTCATGGGATGAACTACCAGATAATGCTACAATTGGAACAAGTAGTCTTAGACGTGAAGCTTTCTGTAAATATCATGGAAAAAATATTAAAACAGTACCATTAAGAGGAAATGTAGAAACACGTATTCGTAAAGTACTAGAAGATGAAGTATGTGATGCTACAATAATGGCAGCAGCTGGAATTAACAGACTTGGATTGCAGGAAAATATTAAGGAAATCTTTGATGAAACATACATAGTTCCACCAGCAGGACAAGGTGCACTTGCTATAATGACAAACAAGGATTCAGAATATAATGATGTTATAGCAAAACTTAACCATGAAAATACAAGAATTGAAGCATTATGTGAAAAAACAATTCTTGAAACATTAGGTGTTGGATGTCAATGGCCTATTGGAATTACATCAAAAGTTAAAGGTAACAATATTGATATACATGCAAAACTACTAACACCAGAAGGTGGACTTTTATCTGACATAGAACTTACAGATAAAAAAGATAATGCAATAGATGCTGCAAAAGAAATAGGAATGAAACTAAAAGAGGAGTCTTTATGAAACAGACAAATGTAGGTGTTATTGGAGTAGGATCAATGGGATATAACCACGTGAGAATCTACTCAGAACTTGAAAATGCAAACTTAATTGCAATATCAGATATGGTACGTGGAACACTTGATAAAGTATCAAAAGAATTTGATACAGTAGGATATGTTGACTATGACAATATTCTTCAAATTGATGATATAGAAGTTGTAAATATCTGTGTACCAACAGTATTCCACTACAACGTTGTTATGGATGCTATTGAAGCAGGAAAAAATGTACTTGTTGAAAAACCAATAGCTCTTAAATTACCAGAAGCTCAAAAAATGATTGAAGCAGCAGAAGATGCTGGTGTAACACTTGCAACAGGACATGTAGAACGTTTCAACCCTGCTGTACGTGTTACAAAAAAATTAATTGATGATGGAGAAATTGGTGAAGTTGTAACAGCAAGTTCTAAAAGACTCGGTCCATTCCCTCCAAGAATAAGAGATGTTGGAGTTGCAATAGATCTTGCAATACATGATGTTGACATATTCAACTACCTCTTTGAAAGTCAAGCAGAAACAGTATATGCTAATATGAGTAGTAAACTTGAAAACTGTGAATTTGAAGATCATGCAGAAATCATGACAAAATATGAAAATGGTGCACTTAGTATTCTTGAAACAAACTGGCTTACACCATATAAGAAAAGACAACTTAATATCACAGGTGTAGATGGTATTATAAGTGTTGACTATGGAAATCAGACAGTTAAATTATTTAAGGAAAACAATCAAGTTGAAGATATTAAGGTAAATAATAAAGAACCTCTAAAAGAAGAACTTAGATCTTTCATTAACTCTGTTCAAAATAAAACAGAACCTGAAGTATCAGGAAAAGATGGATTTAAAGCACTTAAAATTGTTAATGCTGCTATGCAATCTTCAAAAGAACAAAGATTAGTATATCTTAAATAGAAATATAAATAATATAGAAATAAAAAAAATATTAAAATGATTTGGGGAATAGATATTATGAACACCAAGTTAATTGAAAAAGCTACAGAACTTAGAAATAAAGGTCTTACTACTGGAGAAATAGCTGATGAATTAAACATATCAAAAGATACAACAAACTGGCTTGTTATGCAGATGACTCCTGTAAGTAAACAGAAACAAAAACAGAAACAAAAACCAGATGACTTTGCAATAAATTGGAAAAGTATTGGAGCAAGTTCAAGTCGTATGCGTGACATCTCATCAGCACTTGCAGATATGGCACTAGAAGAAGGTGTTCCTGATACTATTGTTGGAATAACAGTAAGTGGAGTTCCATTTGCAACAATAATGGCAGATATTCTAGATGCTGAATTATCAGTATTCCACCCAATTAAACATATGAAAAATGAATCTGCACAAGGATCAATAAGTAACAACTTTGCAAATCTTAAAGGTAAATCAGTATTTATTGTTGATGATGTAATTACAAGTGGATCAACAATTAAAGATACAATAGATGTATGTAAATCACTTGGTGCAACACCTCTTGCTGTAAGTGTACTTGTTGATAAAAAAGGTATAAAAGAAATCGATGATGTACCTGTTAAATCATTAATCAAAATCAATAAAGTAGGTTAAACCTCCTACAAATTCTTTTTTTTAAATTTATATTAAATTATATTTTACATTTCATACTTTTTCTATAAAATAATATATACATTAAATAACATACATTATATATAATAGAAATTTAAATGTGTGCAAATAATTAGAAGATTTTTCTTATTAAATTAATAACTAGGATCAACGATGATTAGATAAAAAAAAGTTATCACAAAAAAAATTTATTTATAAAAATGGAGGATACATAGTTTGAATAAAAATCATAAAAAAAACAATAACAACAACCAAAATCCTGGAGAAAACATCCGTGTAAGATCACCAAGAAAAGGAGAAATTCCTGGTGTTGTAGAACAGATTCTTGGACATGGAAAACTAAAAGTTAGATGTAACGATAAAAACATAAGATTATGCAGAATTCCAGGAAAAATGAAAAAAAGAATTTGGATCCGTGAAGGAGACGTTGTTCTTGTAAAACCATGGGATTTCCAAAGTGATGAAAAAGCAGATATCATCTGGAGATACACAAGAACAGAAGCAAATTACCTTGAAAGAAGAGGATTCTTAAAAATATAAACACCATTTTCCTTTATTTTTTTTAGATTCAAAAAAAGAAAAGAGAGAAAATACTATTTTATAAAATATCTAAAAAATTAATTTATATAAACTTACTTTTTTATTCATGGAGGAGATTTAATTGAATCGACATTTTCATGATGCTGACAATCAAATGAGAAAACTTGAGGAAACTAAAAGACTTAAAAGTAGTGAAGATAAACAGGTCTCAAGTGAAGTATTTGATGATAGAACACTAAAAGTTTTATATAAACTTGCAAAACAGGGATATATTAACACACTAAACGGTGTAATTAGTACAGGAAAGGAAGCTAATGTATTTTATGGATATGATGATGATGAACTTCCTGTTGCAGTTAAAATATATCGTGTTATGACACTTGATTTTAAAAAGATTAAAAAATATATTGCAGGTGATCCAAGATTTAAAACTCATGGAAATAAGACACGTCAGATCATAAATACCTGGACTCAGAAGGAATTTAAAAATCTTGGACGTCTATATAATCTTGGACTTAAAGTTCCACAGCCTTATACATCAAATGAAAACGTACTTATTATGCAGTATCTTGACTATTCAGATGATGATCATACAGCAGCACCACCTCTTAATAAAATTAAGCTTGAAAATCCAAGTGTTGTATTTGATGAAATTATAGATTTTATTGATGTATGCTATAATGAAGCAGACCTTGTACATGGAGATTTATCACGTTATAATATATTATATTCACACAATCATCCATATATTATTGACTTATCACAGGCTACTCTTACAAGTAATCCTTCAAGTCGGATGCTTCTTGAACGTGATGTTAAAAATATCTGTTATGATGCAAGTCGTTATAAAATTAAGTTAGACTTTGATGAAATTATGAATAGAATTCTTAAAAGATAGGATTTTAAAATCTTTAAAGAAGTTTTACTTCTACTATTTCACCTATAGTTTTTTATAATATCATATACATAATTATAAACAGTAATCTTAAAGACAGATATGTTATTGAAATTTTTTATTTAGTTGATAACATTGTATAAATATCCCAACTAATAAAATAAATGAAATATTTTTATTAATCTGACAAAATACATCTAATTTCTAGTTAATTGTCAGATTTATTATTAAATTTACACTAGTTACTAAAATTATTTAATTAAAATACATTTAATGCAGCATAAAAGAATAAACAATTTAAGAAGAATTATATATACTAAGGAGTTTTTTTATAATGGTTAATACAGAATATCTTAAAATACCAAAAGACAGAGTAGGAGTTACCATCGGTAAAAATGGTAAGATTAAACATCAACTTGAAATTATTACAAAAACAGAACTTAAAATTGACAGTGAAACAGGAAATATTGCAATTTCATCTACTGAAGAAACAGATGATCCTTTAGCTATCTGGAAAGCAAGATACATGATTAAAGCTATTGGTAGAGGATTTAACCCTGAAATTGCTTTAACTCTTGAAGATGATGATCTTATTCTTGAAATTATTAACTTACAAGACTATGTTGGTAAATCTAAAAAAGCATTAGTAAGACAAAAAGGTAGAATTATTGGTAAAGGTGGAAGAACCAGACAAATTATGCATGACATGCTTGGTGTTGAAATAAGTATTTATGGTAAAACTGTTTCATTAATTGGTAAAATGCAAAACATCCAGATGGCACGTGAGGCTATTGAAATGATTCTTGAAGGTTCAAGACAAAAAACTGTATATGCATACCTTGAAAAAATGCATGATAAACTTAAAAGACAAGAATTTGATGAAATGGTTAATGGTAAACCTGACATGAAAGAAATTCTTAGAGAAGATCTTGATACTGATGAAGATTTCACTGATGCTGAAAATGAATACAACCAGGAAGCTATTGATGCTGATGAATCAGAAGATGCAGAAGATGAATCTGATGATGTTGATGATTTAGATTCTATTCCTGAAACATTATAATTAAAAGGGTGAAGTTGTTTTTAATTAAATAATTTTTTTTCATCTTCTTTTATTTTTTATATTTTTTATTTTTTTTATTAACTTTGGACTATTTTTATTTTTAAAATTAAATTTCTATTTTAAGTATTTTTTAGATGTTTTATTATTACTTATCAAGACCCCTCTAGAGTTGTATTTTTTCTATAGTTAGGGGTATATACAATGGTTTTATATTATATGTTTTACATAAATATTAAATACACAAAAATTATGTTTTACAATAAAACATATACATAACAATATAACTTTTATATAATTTCTCATTATTTTTTAATTTATTTTATGAAATATCATGTAAAACAATGATTAGTTGTATTTTAAAAATAATACTTTTAATATAACTGAGTAATAATAAAAATATAGTTACCCAAACATAAAAATAAGTTAAATAAATATGAAAAAAAGTGGAGGTTTGATACATGTGGAAATGAATGCAGAAAGAAACAGTACCGAATTATTCGAAGAATTTAAGGAATTAACACCATCAGAATTTTTTAGACGTAACAAGCAAATGTTAGGATTTTCAGGAAAAATCAGATCACTAACAATTGTATTTCACGAACTTATAACAAACAGTCTAGATGCATGTGAAGAAGCAGGAATACTACCAGAAATCACAATAGAACTCAAAAGACTAGGTAAAGATCACTACCTACTAAAACATGCAGATAATGGACCTGGAATTCCAGAAGAATTCATAACAAAAGTATACTGTCAAATGTTTGCAGGAAGTAAATTTAGAAACGTACAATCACGTGGACAACAAGGGCTTGGATGTAGTGGATGTGTACTTCTCTCACAGATGACAACAGGACAACCTGTAAAAATCAGATCCAGATACAAAGATGGAGATCAACTAAAAGGAGTACAAATGACAGTAAAACTTGACGTTAAAAAGAATACTGGAATTATACTTGACAGAAAAGAATTTGAAACAGACAGAACAGGTTCAGGAATAGAAATAGAATTCAAAGATGTATCCTACTCAATGAGTGAACAAGGAGCATATGAATACATCAGACGTACAGTTATAGGAAACCCACACGCAAGAATTGTATTTAAAGATCCAACAGGAAGAAAATACACCTTTGAAAGAGCAACAGATAAAATACCACCACTACCAAAAGAAGTACTACCACACCCAAAAGGTGTAACAGCAGACGATATAATCTACCTCTGTAAAAGTACAAACAAAAAACGATTCAAAAACCTCCTAATGGACTCACTTTCCCGTGTATCACTTAAAAAAATCAAGGAAATTGAGGAAAATACTGGAATTGACATGAATAAACGTCCAAAAAGTATCACCTGGAAAGAAGCAGAACTTGTAATTGACCAGTTTGATAAGATGAAATTCATGGCTCCACCAACAAATGGACTTAAACCAATAGGTGATGAACAAATAGAAAAAGGTATAAATGAAATACTACTACCTGAATTTTCAACAGCACTCACACGTAAACCACAAGCATACCGTGGAGGAGTATCATTTATTGTAGAAGTAGGACTTGCATACGGTGGAAAAGCAGGACGTAAAGTAGGAAATCAGAGAAAAGCAGAAATAATGAGATTTGCAAACAGAGTACCACTAACATTTGACCAGGGAAGCTGTGCAATAACAGAAGCACTTAAAAGTATAGACTGGAGACGTTATGGTATTGGAGATCTAGATAATGCACCAATATCTGTATTTGTAAACATTATCTCAACAAATGTTCCATACCTATCAACTGGAAAACAAAGTGTTGCACCAGAAGAAGAAATTGTACGTGAAATAAGACAAGCTGCAATGAAAGTAGCAAGAAAACTTGAAAAATACATAAGAGCAAAAAGAGCAGCTAAAAATGAGGAAATGAGAGCTAAAGTATTTGAAGACCTTGTACCTGTTGTACTTAAACAATGTGCTCTACTTGCAGAAAAAGAAATTCCACAATATGATAAGGTAATGGATGAAGTAACACACAAAGCTAAAATAATGGACATGAAAAATCGTCTTAAACAACCAGAAGTTGAACCAAGAGAAGTAAAAACTGAAGAACCAAAACTAAGAATGACAACAGAAGATAGTGACGATTTCATGGGAGAAGACTTCTAAAAGGAGGTATGATTTAAATGATGAAACATAAAGAATTAGCATTAGAAAAACTACGTGGTATGGGAAATGAAGTACTTGACACTGTACTTAAAGAAGAAGTTCCAAGTATAAAAATACCATCAAGAGGAACAGGAAATATCATCTACAACCAAGATAAAAGATACTTTGAACTTGGAGATAGAACAGGAACAAGATCACTTGGTAATGTAAAACAGATCAAGAAAATGGCACAGATGATGTGTGTTGGAAACTTCTGTAAAGATCTTGTAAATATCCAGAAAACTGCAACCATGAGGGAGATGTACTATGTATCTGAAGGATGGGATGTAGGATTTGACAACCAGCAGGAATCAAACAATATTACAGAAGATATAGAAGTAACACTTGGAGTTTCACGTGAAAACCTCGGACTTCTCCCTGAAGAAGATGGAGCATCAGTATATGGTGATATTACACTACGTGATGATGATGTAGAATTTAATGCAAAAAAACTTGGAAAATCAGGTTACACTATACCTCCTACAATTGATGATGTAGAATTTGTAGATTCAAATGTAGATCGTATTATTGCAGTTGAAACTATGGGAATGTACCATCGTATGGTTCAAGAAAAAGCATATGATAGATTTAACACACTTATTGTAGGTCTTAAAGGACAAGCAGCACGTGCAACACGTAGATTTATTCGTCGTGCAAGTGATGAATTACAAGTTCCTGTATACATCTGTAACGACGGTGACCCATGGGGATTCCACATTGCTATGGTTATTATATCAGGTAGTGCAAAACTTGCACACGTAAATCATGACCTTGCAACACCTGATGCAAAATTCCTTGGTGTAACAGCATCAGATATTATTAACTATGATCTTCCAACAGATGATCTTAAACCTGTTGATGTAAGTCGTCTTAAAGAAATTGCAGCAGATCCAAGATATAAAAGCGATTTCTGGCAGACTGAAATTAAGAAAATGCTTAAATTAGGTAAAAAAGCAGAACAACAGTCATTTTCTAAGTATGGTCTTGAATACATTGTAGATACATACTTCCCAAATAAGATCAGTGCACTTGAAGGAGAATCAATAGAATAGATTTTAATTAATTCACCACCACTCTTTTTCATTTTTTTTTATTTTAGTAAATTACTAAAAAGATAAAATTTAAAACTAATATTTAAAATTATATAACAAATACTTTTGAGGGTGTTATAAATTAATATCTTAAAATCAAAGAAGAAATTACTAATAAGTGTTATATTAATTGTTATATTCTCATTTAGTTGTAATGAAACACTACTTTATCCATTTATTGTAGTGGCTGGTATTATCACAGCTTTAATGTGTGATATAAAACCTAAAGATGTTATAGTAAACATCATAATATCATCAATTTTAGGTGCAATAATTGTAGCAGTAATTAGTTTAATTTATTCCTATTATATTCTCGGACCAATATATGCAATAAGTGTTGTATCATACAGCCTATTTAACATCATTGCCTATATCATCTATGGTCTTCTTGGAGGATTAATTGGATATAATATTAATACAATAAAATTAGAAAAACAATAAAGTATAAACAAAAACAATATAATTAATGTAATAAAAATTAGGAGCTAGATAAATTGGATTTTAACAATATTACAAAAGGTAAATGTGTACCTTTAGGTATTATAATGATAGTCATATTCTATCTAGTGGGTGGAACAACATCAACAATATATCCATTCATACTTCTTACAACAATGATGGCAGGATATATTAAAGGTAACAATACTGTAAGTGAATCTGCAGTGACAGGTTTAATAATTTCAGTAATTGGTACACTTATCACTGTTATAATCAATGTTGCATTAATCTATGTATCCTATGGAGGACAATATGCATCATACATGATTGCACAAACACTACCATTTACACTACTAATAGGACTAATTGTAGGTGCAGTAGGTGGAGTTCTCGGATACTACATTAGAGGAGAAATGAAACTAGAATAGATACTAATAAATTACTAACCACCACACATTTTTCTTTTTTTTTATCATAATTTATCATGAATTTTTCAAATAGATTTAATATAGATCAATATCTTATATAATATTATAAGACTAAAAAAAAGCTTAATTATATGATAGCTTTTTTTAATTGGACGTATTACTATGAAAAATATTGGAATAAATGGATACGGAACTATTGGTAAAAGAGTAGCAGACGCTGTATCTGCTCAAGATGACATGAAAATTGTTGGAGTAACAAAAAGATCACCAGACTATGAAGCTAAAAGTGCTGTTGAAAAAGGATACGATCTATACATAAGTGTTCCTGAACGTGAAGCAGAATTTGAAGAAGCAGGAATAGAAGTTGCTGGAACAGCAGATGAATTATTTGAAAAACTTGACCTTGTTGTTGACTGTACACCAGGAGGTGTAGGTGCACAAAACAAAACAGACATCTATGAAAAAATTGGTCTTAAAGCTATCTTTGAAGGTGGAGAAGATCATGATGCAATAGGATGTTCATTCAATGCTGAATCAAACTACTCAGAAAGTATAGGACAAGACTATGTACGTGTAGTATCATGTAACACAACAGGTCTTTGTCGTACACTTAAACCTGTATATGACATGGCAGGAATTAACAAAGTACGTGCTGTAATGGTAAGACGTGGAGCAGACCCTAACGATGCAAAAAGAGGACCTATTAATGCTATTGTACCATCAACAGAAGTACCATCACACCATGGACCTGATGTACAAACAATTATTAAAGACTTAAATGTTATGACAATGGCTCTTATTGTGCCGACAACACTTATGCATACACACAACATAATGGTAGATCTTAAAGACAAATCAATAACAAAAGACGATGTACTTGATGCATTTGAAAGTGCATATCGTGTACTTCCTGTTAAAAAAAGTCTCAACATAGCATCTACTGCACAAATTATGGAATATGCTAAAGAACTTGGACGTTCAAGATCAGACATGTATGAAATACCAGTATGGGAAGAATCAATAAATGTTGTAGATGGAGAATTATTCTACATGCAAGCAGTACACCAAGAATCTGACGTTGTACCAGAAAATGTTGATGCAATCCGTGCAATGCTTGAATTAGAAGATGATGCTGAAAAATCTATACTAAAAACCAACAAAGCAATGGGAATATTATAAGAATATAATTCCTTTTTAATGCATCACCACCAATTTTCCACACCCCAATATATTTTTCCTTTTTTTATTATTTTTTAAAAAAAATATAACTAAAAGTATAATACAGCTTTTTTTTTATACATGTAAAAAAAAAATTAGTTTCATATATTAATTATAAACTAAAAAAATAGTATACATAAGAATATATTTAAAAAAAAATAATATTTATCAAAAATTTTTATTAAAAATAATCAAAAAATAACTAAAATTATGAGGATGATTAAATGTTTAAAGAGAAAATAATCCTTGAAGGTCACATTATCGACTCATTAACACTTTCTAAAACATTAAGTACAATAATGGAATGTGGTGGAGACCTTAACATTGAAGAAGTAAATGCTGGAAAACTTAAAACAGACACAAGTAGTGCAATAATAGAAGTAATATCTGATGATGAAGAATCATTTAACAGAATAATGGATCGTTTAACAGACTTTGGTGCTGAAGTTCTAAATAATAAAGATGCAGATCTTGTAGAATCACTAAAAGATAAAACAGTACCAGATAACTTCTATTCAACAACAAACTATGCAACAAAAGTAAAATATGAAGGTGAATGGCTTACAATTGACAACATAGAAATGGACTGTTTAATAGTTGTAGATACAGAAAATAAAACAGCAAAATGTAAAGCATTAAACACCATTAAAAAAGGAGATAAAGTTGTTGTAGGACGTAACGGTGTAAAAGTTGAACCTGTTGAAAGATCAAGAGAAAAAGGTTCATTTGAATTTATGAACTCTGAAGCATCATCTGAAAAACCTATTCAAAGTATTATCCACAATGTTGCAGAAGAAATGAAAAAAATAAAAGATCATGGTGGAAAAATTGTTGTTGTAGGTGGACCTGCAGTTATTCACACAGGATGTTCAACAATTCTTGCAAAACTTATACGTGATGGATATGTAGATAAAATCTTTGCAGGTAATGCTCTTGCAACACACGACATAGAACAAGCACTCTATGGAACATCACTAGGTGTAGATATTAACACAGGAAAACTTGTAGCTCATGGACATAAAAATCACATGGCAGCAATAAATCAGATAAATAAGGCTGGAAGTATACGTGATGCAGTAGAACAAGGTGTTCTTAAAAGTGGAGTAATGTATGAATGTATTAAAAACGATGCAACATACGTACTTGCTGGAAGTATTCGTGATGATGGACCACTTCCTGATGTAATAACAGATTCACAAGTTGCACAACAACGTATGCGTGAGGAAGTTCAAGATAAAGATGTTGAAATGGTAATAATGGTTGCTACCCTCCTTCACAGTGTAGCTACAGGTAACTTAATGCCAGCACGTATTAAAAGTGTATGTGTAGATATTAACAATGCATCTGTAACAAAACTTTCAGATCGTGGAAGTGCACAAGTTATAAGTATTGTAACAGATATTGGAACATTCTTCCCTACACTTGAATCTGAACTTAGAAAACTTGAAGAAGAATAAGTATTATTACTTACTCCTCCAAGTAACCTGTTTTTTTTATATATTAACTTTTTTAGGAAATGATTAAATGGATATTTTTACAATAATTCTATTAGTTGTTGGATTCATACTCTTAATTAAAGGTGCTGACTTCTTTGTTGAAGGAGCAAGTGAGCTTGCAGCAAAACTTAAAGTTCCAGCAATAATAATAGGTCTTACAATAGTTGCCTTTGGTACAAGTGCACCAGAAGCAGCCGTATCAATAACATCAGCACTATCACATAGTAATGCTATTGCAATAAGTAATGTAGTGGGAAGTAACATCTTCAACCTACTTGCCGTACTTGGTGTAACAGCACTAGTTTATAATCTTAAAATTGAAGATAAACTACTAAAAGAAGACTTTGTAGTATTAATAATTGGATCTGTACTATTTTTAGTATTTGCATTAACTGGAAATGTAATTGACAGAATTGAAGGTATAATATTTTTACTTATCATCATAGGATATGTTGCATTTCTTGTATATAAAACAAAAAAACAAAGTCGTGTACTTACAGTTGATGAAGTTAAACTTTCAAATGCTAAAATCATACTCTACATAATAGGTGGAATGTTATGTATTATGATTGGAAGTGACGTGGTTGTTGCATCAGCAAAAGATATTGCACTTAGCCTTGGAATGTCTGAAACACTTGTTGGTCTTACAATAGTATCTCTTGGTACATCACTACCAGAACTTGTAACAAGTGTAACAGCAGCATACCGTAAAAATACAGATCTTGCAGTGGGAAATGTTGTTGGAAGCTGTATTTTTAATGTATTATTCATTATTGGTATAACAACAGCAATTACACCAATTGCAACAACAGCTATAATGATAACAGATATTACAATATCACTTGTTGCAATTGCACTTACATACATCTTTGCATATCACAGACGTGATTTCAATAGTAAAGATGGAATACTTATGATTATAATCTTTATAATCTACATGGCATACATCATACTAAGAAATTAAATCTAACCACCCTTTATCTTTTATTTCTTTTTTTTAAAATAATTTATATGAAAATCTGAAAAATTTTTTTATTTTATTAATTTAATTCACATCATATAAAACTGTTTGAATATAATGAGATAATCTTTATATTATAAAACTGTTTAAATATTATAAAACTAATAAAGAACTACTAGAAAAAATATTTTTTTTATAAACGAGGTGATTTTTTATTAATAAAAATAATATTTTAAAAATATTTCCAATCATCCTCATATTAATTACACTACTTGTATGTATATCATCAGTATCAGCAGATGATAGTCCAAATGGAATTTATCCAGAAAATAGGACAAACATAGCAATAAGTGTTCAAGTAGATAATGAGGATATTGTAAATCCAACACTACCACCCACACCAGATACAAAATCAGACATTAAAAATACAACACCAAGCAGTGGTAGTTCTATAGAATCTAAAGATGTAGTGAAAAATACATCACAATCAATTACATCAAATAAAACCACAACAACAGCAGCAGACAACTCACAAAGTACAATCTATGTAAGTAATAAGGGTAATGATAAAAATACGGGAAGTAAAACATCTCCAAAAGCAACAATCAAAAATGCCCTTAAAACAGTGACAAATGGTGGAACAATACATCTTAACAGTGGAACATATTATGAAAATGGAATTTTTATAAATAAAAACGTGAAAATAGAATCAGATAATACAAAAACAACAATAATTGATGCACAGAAAAAACATGTATTTACAATAGATTTCAATACAAAAGTAACATTTAAATCATTTACAATAACAAATGCAAAAGATACAAATGGTGCAGCAATATATAATAAGGGAACATTAAAACTTGAAGCAATGAAGATATCAGCATGTAACTCATCAATTAGTGGTGCTGTATATAACAAGGGAAGTGTTGAATGTATAAAAACATCCTTTTCTGGTAACTATGCAAAAAAAGGAGCAGCAATATACAATATCAACTACCTTAAAAGTAAGTATTCTACATTTAATAAAAATAATGTAGAAACACAAGGATCTGCTATCTTCACATCAGGCAGTGGAAAAAGTGTACTAATTTCAAATAACTTTACAAGCAATCGAAATTCAGCTGTGTATTTTGCATCAAAAAAAGATAATGAAATTAGAGATTCAAAATTTATATCAAATATCGCAATAAATGGTGGAGCAATATATAATGATGGAGTTCTACGTATTAATAAAACATACTTCAACTTAAATAATGCAACACAACATGGAGGAGCAATATATAATAAGAATTCCCTAAATATTCAGAATTCAACATTTAAAGTAAATAGTGCTAAAGAAAATGGTGGAGCAATCTATTCAACAAGCACACTTAACATACTAGATTCTACACTTGAAAATAACAAAGCACAAAAAGGTGCTGCAGTTTCAAATATGAAAACATTAACTGTTAAAAATACTCAATTTAGCCTAAATAAAGCAACAGTTCATGGTGGAGCAATATATAACAACTTAAATAATACATCTAAAGTTACAATTAAAAATTCAAACTTTACAAATAACACGGCAAATCTGGGAGCTGGAATATACTCCTATGGTGATGTTGTAGTTACAATTAATGCTTCAAACTTCAATGCAAATAATAACAATGCAGCATACTTTAAAACAACATCAGATACAAACACAATCACAGATTCAAATTTCAGTAAAAATGATCGTGCCGTATATATTGATGGATCAACTGTTAATATTTTCAAATCAGTCTTTTCGGCAAATACAGATACTGGTGCTGCAGTAAATAACTATAAAGGTAAAGTATTTATCAGAGATTCTGTTCTTAAAAACAATGCTAAAGTTGACATATTCAACAATAAAGGTAAAATAATTGCAGATTATAACTGGTGGGGAAGTAATAATAATCCAAATACAAGAGTAAATGGTACTACAATAAATTACTGGATTTATCTTACATTTAAAACAACAGCAAATGTTGAAAATAAAACTACAACATCAGTTATATCACTAAATAATGTATATGATGGTAAAACTGTCATATCACATACATCAGATCTTCCAAAGATTGCAGCAAAATATTCTGCATCAGGTTGTGGAGTTACAACAACACAGATGATAACACTTAATAATGCACCTGTAAGTATTAAAACCCAATTTAAAAACAATGGTAATGCTACAGTAGGTATTGATGTTGATGCACAAGTAATTAAAAATAGTGTTAATTTAGAGGTTCCATCTAAAATCACATCATTATTTGTACAAATTGGTGCAAGTGTATCAAAATCAACTGTTGACACATGGAAAAAAGCAGGAATTACAGATGTTTATGTACAGGCAAGAGCATCAACTGATAACTATGCAAAACTTAAAGAAGTAGTATCACTTACACGTGGAAGTAATATTCGTGTTCATGCATGGGTGATTTGTTTTAGTACAAGTCATGGATTTGACATTAGTGATAAACAGCAGACAATGATTAAAAACTTCATATCTAAAGTTATTAAAATAGATGGAGTTCGTGGTGTATGTCTTGACTATGTACGTTATAGTGGAAGTAATCCATCAAGTGTAGTTCCAAGTAAGATTACAAACTTTGTTAAAGCTGTAAATTCAATTGTAAAATCTAATGATCCTACAAAAACAGTTTCTGCATGTGTATTTGCAGAGAAAGCTGGAACTAAAGTTTATTATGGTCAGGATTATGCTGCTATGAGTCCTTATGTTGATGTAATGCTACCTATGGCATATAAGTATGACTATCATGCTGGACGAAATTGGCTTAAAGATGTTACAGCATATGTTGTCAAAGAAGCTAAATATTCAAAGGTTGTAACTGTACTTCAAACATATAAGGAAGGTAGTAAAATTACAATGCTTCCAAAATCAGAACTTACAGATGATGCAAAGGCTGTTATGAGCGTTGGATCATGTGGATATTCACTATTTAGATATGGTCTTATAAGTGGTTATCCTGGAAGTGCAGAACTTCTAGCATAAATTTAACCCCCTTACTTTTTTTATTTTTTTTATATTTAACTCAGAATTTCTAAAAAAAAGATAAATTGGAGGAGAATATATTTTTCATATTTTTATCATATTATATTGTGTTGAATGATGATATATTGATGTTTCTGATGTCTGGATTAGCATTTCATAGTATCTTTTATTGAAGTTTGAAATATCATATTCATAGAGCATGTATGATGTGTTTATTTGTTGTGTTGTTATTGTTTTTGATGCTATTTTTATGTTAACTTTTATTTTATCAATATTTAATGGATTCATATCTAAATTTACTAGTTGTGCTTTTATTTTAAGTTTCTGACCATCTATTGTGTAGTTCATCTTAATTTTCACATACTCTTTTTCTATGATAAGATTTGATGTTACCATACTTTTATTGTGAAGTGCATCATCTCCTGCTACTATTGTAATGTTATGGATATTTGCTGGATATTTTCCCATTAAATCATATGTGTAGTTTATTATTCCATTTTTTATTTGTTGTGTTGTTATTGTTTTATTATTTATCTTAATTGTAACATTTACTGTTGTATTTACTAATTTGTTACCTTTTAGAATTCTTGCATAGATGTTTATCTTATTATTTGGTGTGGTTTTTATGTTTGTTGTTTGTATCATGAGTTGTGATCTTTGATATTGTAGTTTTCCATTCCATGTTGACATTTTATAGATGCTGTTTTCTCCACTTATTAGTGTTATGTTGTATGTGTTTTCATGGTTATTTTTGTATTGATAGAGTATGTGTGCTTTTTGTGTGGTATTTTTATGGTGTGTTTTATTGTTGATTTTTATTGCTACATTTACTATTTTCTCTATTGGCTTGTTTGTTATCTGATCATATACTGTTGCATTTATTATTACTGCTTCTCCACACTTTGAGTTGATATTTTCAGAAATTATGTATGTTGCTCTTTTATTTAATGTTAGGTTGATGTTACATACTGCTTGTTTGTGGTGTGGTGTTTGTCGTGTTTTTATTGTTATTTTATAGTTATCTCCTATTAGATTTGTTAGTGGTATTATTATATTACATTTACCATCTGTGTAGTTTGTATGTAGTATTGTTTTGTCATTTATCTTAACTACTGCTGGTATTATTGCTTCTAGTTTTTCTTTATTTGAATTTAGTGTTGTATTTAGTATAATTTGTGTTAGTTTTAGGGCTGTTATTTGTCTTGGTGCTGTGATGTATGTTGTATTTCTTTGTATTTTTAGTGTTATGTTACGTGTTGCCTGTGTGTAGTATGGTGTTTGATTTGTTGTTATTGTTATTGTGATGTTTTGATCATCCATATCTCCTATAGTTAATGTGTAGTTTAGTTTTCCATCACTAAATTGTGTATCATATGTTGTATCTGCTATTTTTATTGTTGCAGGTATTGTTAGGTTTATTTTTTCATTGTAGTTTGTTAGTGTTGCATCAAGTGTTATGTTTTTATTTGGTGTGGTTGTTATTGTGTTGTTTAGTTTTATTGTTAGTTGTGTTTGTCGTGGTATGTATTGGAATGTTGTTATATTCTCTGATGGTGCATATTTTTCATTTCCTGTGTATTTTACTTTGATTGTATAGTTTCCAATTTCCTGGTTTGTCATATCATATTCTAGTGTTTTTGGTAAATTATTTACATCCGATACACATATGATGGTTTCATTTAGTGAAATTTCAAGACTTCCACTTGTTATATTCATGTAATCTTTTGAATAAATATAGGTTATTATGTTAAGTATATTTTTATTTGTTAGGTATTTTGATATTTTTAGGGTTGTGTTAACCTTGGATATGTTGATTTTTTCATTTAAAACAAAATCACTAAATACTGATGAATTATAATATTCAACTTGAACATTAAAACACTCACCTGCAACAAAACTACCAGGCAGTACTACATTTGTCCTATTTGAAACTACATCTAAATCCATCACATAACTTTCATTAACATAAACTTTAATATTTCCATCTGTAATATTTTGATTATAACTTGAAAATATGATATCAAATGAAATATTACCACTATCTGTAAGTGACATATTTGTAATATAGCCATGCAGCTGATGTTTTATAACATCCAATACAACTGATACATTAGTTGATTCATATCGTTGTGTTCCATGATAGATTATCATAACATCATGCACACCATAGCTTATATCATCAGGAATATAGTATTTTAGTTCTACTTTTGAATTGTTAATATTTAATGTTGAAATACTTTCATTATCAAGTATGAATTCTACCATTCCATCGTTTGTTGTATCTATAAAGTTGTAGATTGTTGCTGTAATATTAACATCTTCATTTCTATAACTTGAAATATTACGACTATAGATTGTTGTATTGATCTTATTTACAGTTAATGTTGTATTATAGCTTGTTTTATTATAAATTAAGCTTCCATCATATATGGCTGTTATATTGTAGTTTGATTTTACATATTCTGATAAATTAAAACTTAAATCCACCTCATTACTTTTTACATCTTCTGTTTTAATTAGCATACCATCAACATAGATATTTAAATATCCATCATCAATACGTCTGTTTGTATTAAATGTGGCTGTTATATTAATCATATCTCCATGATATCCACGTATATGTGGCATATATAATGATGTTCTATATTTTGGAATATTGATTAGTTGTGATGAATTTAAAGCTGCAACAGTCTTATTTCCAGGATGTCTAAATTCTATAATTTCTGTGTTATAAATTGCAGGTATTGTCACATAAATATCTGAATTTGTAATGTTTACTCTTTTTATCTCAATATCCTCACATTGTAGTATAACTTCTCCTGATTCTATGTAGGTATTATTTGCCATAATATTAAATTGTAAATCTATTTCATTTTCATCATTAAATGTCATGTTAAGATTTTCAACAGATGAGGGATACTTTTTTATTTCAAGTGTTGATGTTGCTTTTGTATCTTTATATTTTGATCCTTTTACATATTCAACTTCAATTGTATGATTTACTGCACTAAAACCTCTGGTATCAAGAGTTAATATGTTATCTTTTGTTTGTTTTAAATCTTTAACATCACATATTAATCCATTAATATATGCAAAAACAAGACCATCATCCACATCATCTTGCAGGATATAGTATCGAATAGTTATTACTTCTCCAATATAACATGTTGCATTATCACATGTAAGATTTAATTGCTCAGTACTACTATTTGATTTTAAAATCTTGTATGCCATCTTATCTTCATTTTTAACTTCTACTGATTTAGTTTTACTTTCATCTAGTTTTTCATCAACTGCATCATTATTAGTTACTGTAGTAGTAGTTTGTGTGGTTTCTGGAGTTGTTGGTGTTATATCACTAGATACTATATCATCATCTATTTGTGTCTGATTTTGAGCATATACAGATGTCATGAAAAATAAAACAACTAAAATAAATATGAAAACATGTCTCATCTTCATAATATGCAATCCTCCCTTTAATTTTTTTATTAATTTAAATAATAAGAAAACACAAAAAACATGAAAAAAAATAATAAAAAATTTTCTTATCAACTATTAGATATAGAGGATGTTTAAAAGTTTAAATAAAATTATAATTTTTTACAAAAAAAAGGGAGGTAAGATGAAAATAAGGGGTGGATAATTTAGCTGTGTGTTGTAAGAAACTTATATACTGGTTTTCCAATAACTTCAACAAATTTCATTAAATACTTAAATCCTGGCATTTCCATTTCCTTTGTGACTGTTTTTAGTTCATTTGGAATATCAATATGTTGTGGACATTTACTTATACACACACCACATTCTACACATTTACTTGCATATGATCCACTTCCACCTGAAAGTCCTGACAATTGAACCATATATGTTCCACTTCCACGATTAAATATCATCTTATCATTATAGCATTTAAAACATTCTGGTATATCAACACCATGAGGACATGCCATACAATAACGACATGAAGTACATGGAATCTTTATAAGATCATCATAGATGGATTTAATTTTATCATATACTTCTAATTCAGTATCACTTATTGAGTTAATCTGTGTATCTGTTGCTGTTTTAATATTATCTGTGATTTGATCAATTGTATTCATACCAGAGAGTATACATGTTATTTCTTTTTGATTAAATAACCATTTTAATGCCCATCTTGCAGGTGAATCTGTGATATTTTCATCATCCATTACACTTGCAACCTTACCTGGCACATTATCAGATAGAAGTCCACCTTTTAATGGTTCCATAACAAATACATTAATACCTTTTTCATATGCATATCTTATTCCACGAATTCCTGCTTGTGTATCAATATCAATGAAGTTATATTGCAAAAGACACATATCCCATTTGTAGCTATCTGCTATAGTTTTAAATGAATTGAAATTATCATGGAATGAAAATCCTACATTTTTAACTTTTCCCTCAGCTTTTATTTCATCAAGAAATTCAAAGATACCATACTCTTTAAGTTTATTAAACTGGTCAAGATTTAGTGAATGAAGATAATAAAAGTCAATACATTCAACACCTAGTTTTTGAAGTTGTTTTTCAAGAAAATCTCTTAAATCCTCCTTACTTTTAACAAACATTACAGGAAGTTTTGTTGAAATATAAATATCACTTCGTCTTTTATTTAAGATATCCTTTAGAAAGCTTTCACACTCACCATTATGATAGATATATGCTGTGTCAATGTAGTTTATTCCATTATCTATTGCATAATTTAGCAGTTCATTTGCCCGTATTTTATCTATTCGCCCATTTTTTGTTGGAAGTCTCATTGCCCCAAATCCTAGATGTGAAACTTCATATTCTGGATTGTTATTTATTGGAATTTGCATCATATTTAATCAAGCCCATAAAAAAAAATTAATTAATTTAATGATTATATTTATTATATTTTTAGTAATTAAATGCATAATGAAATTTTAAATTGTCTAATTAATATTACTTCAATTTATATTAATAATAAAAAAAATATATCATAATTGTAGAATTTATAATACAATGAAAATAAAATAAATTAAAAAATATTTTACAATATAATATTTTTCACAAAAAAAAAATAAAATTAATGGAGTTATTGAATATTATGGCTGATATTGAAGTAGTAGTAAAAAAAATACCAGATCAAAAAGTAGCATATGTACCACACACTGATAGTTTTTCTAAGTTACCAGAATTTATACGTGAAGTTGGAGAACTTATTGCTGAAAATAATATGGAAGCTGTAGGATTCCCATATGGATCTTATGAAAATGATATGGAAGAACGTGCTGAAACTACACAGATGTTTGAAATAGGAATGCCTGTTAAGTATGATATGGGTGGAAAACCTGCACTTCGTCTTGGAAAACTTGGTCTTAAAGAAGTTGCAGAACATACAGTTATCTCTGCATACCATGTAGGTTCACATAAAAACTTTGATAAAACAATTAAGGCAATGGTAGAATTTTCAATTGAAAATCAGTATGATATTGTAGGTCCTATTACTGAAATTTACATACCAGCAGATGAAGATACACCAGTTGAAGAAACAAGAACTGAAGTTCAACTTCCAGTTATTTATATGGGACCACGTGATGAATAGATTCTATTTTCACACCCTTCACCACCAAATTCTTTTTATTAATATGAAATTCTTATTTTAAAACAAGTTATTATTTTTTAAAAATTTAATAAAAATAGTAAATAAAAAAGGTAAAAAAAAGTTATGTAGTATAATAGAAATCATATATTTCTATCTTATTTTTTTTATAACTAGCTACTAATGACATAATCCATGTAAGCTCAGGTATTATTGTGTGTAGAATTACCCCTTTATAGATTATATTACATCAGAAATGAGTATTTGGAAGTATTTAATACTTTATAAAATACTTATTTAATCTTTTCAAAAAATTTAACACCTTTTAAGAATTATGTTATCTTAAAAAAAAATTTTGAAAGATATACTATATATTCATTTAACTTTGAATTTTTCTTATAAAATTTTAAATACAATATTCATTCCTAGTTATAGCTAATTAACTAAATTATATTTCTATAATTCATAATATATAAAATAATGTTTTATAAGCAATAAATTATAATAAAAAATTATGATAAATTAAAATCTAATCAAAAATAATTAAACATCAACATGTCTTATAGACTAATTGAGGCTAATAAAAAATTCTATTTCTAAAATAAGTAAAATTTAACAATTTATATCTAAATTTAGTGGAGATTAAAAAGAAAAAAAATAAAAGAAAAGAAACTTACTTAGTTTCCTCCTTTTGTTCTCATGATTTTCATGTTTCCGAGAGCTTCGATGTATTCTACTTCTCTACCTTCTGTAATTTCATCTTTGAGTTCTTCAGGTATAGGTAAGTCGATTGTTTCGTATGTTTCTAAGTCCATGAGTTGAACTTCTTGACCCATAATTGCTAAAACTTGTCCTACTCTTTTATCAATGATAGGTATGTCGATTTTAGCGTTTACTGGTTTTACAAGACTTCTTTTTTGGTTATCAAAGATACCTACAGCTTCAATACGTGCTTTAGCTGCTCCGTGTTTACCAGGTGATGATGTTGAAATACTTGTGATTTTGGAAGCTTCTCCATCTAATACTAAGTATTTTCCTTGTTTTAATGTTTTAATTTCTGCTACTTTTGTTGCCATTAAATTTCCCTCTAAAAAATTAATATCTATTATTTATTTAGTATTTAATAAAAATTTATTATTCATCCTGTCATCTAACACAATTATAAGTGTTTATATGACTAGGTTTTAAAAAAATTCAATATTGTATAAAAAAATAAATTGTTATACAAATAGTATATGGTATTATTTCTATTTAGCTTAGTTAATATAATTTACCTTTTTTATATATCAAATATAAAACAATAAACTTAATTTAATTATATCATCAACTATACATTATTTTTAAATATTAGATAAATCAAATAAATATAATGCAATTTTATATAAAAATTACAACATAAATATTAATATATTATAAACTCAAAGGAGGATAACAATGTTTATCAATGTAAATAAACTTCATGAAGTACAAAATTCATGGTATGATTGGAGAAACAATGCTAGTACAGCAACAATGGTTGCACTATCATTTGTATTTGCATGTTTTACAGGAATAATGGCACAAGTAGCTATAACTGTACCTTGGAGTCCAGTATTAATTACATTCCAAACATTTGCTGCATTAATGGCAGGTACAATGCTTGGTAAAAAATACGGTGTATTTAGTATGCTTTTATACCTAGTATTAGGTGTAGCTGGAGTACCATGGTTTACAAACATGCACGGTGGAATAGAAGGAATATTAACTGCTAGTGGAGGATACATCTTTGGATTTATATTCGCAGCAGCATTCACAGGATATGTATTTGATACATATTCAAGTGCAAGAAAACCTATGCAAACAGTTCTTGTAATGTTAATTGCTAACTGGGTATTTATATACATCCCAGGACTTATAGGATTATACATGTTCATGAGTCAAAAAATGGCAGTTGTATCATTAGGACAACTATTACTTGCAGGAGTAGTTCCATTTGTATTTGGAGATACACTTAAAGTACTTCTTGCATCAGGAATTTCAACTTCAATTTTACCAAAAGAAGAATAAGAAACATTTTTATTCTCTTAACCTTTTTTTTATTTTTTTAATTTAGAAAAATATCCTTAAATCAATTTAATCTCCAAAAAAAAGAATTTAAATACTTATTTTAAAATAAAAATTTAATATAAAAATAGAAAAAAAATAGAGGATAATAAAATTAGTTTTAATACATCAAATCCATTTTATTCTGAATTTATTTCTTGTAATTTCTTAATTTTAATATCTTTATTTAGCCATGCATCATCGTATGCATCTTTAAGTGTGTTCATATCAACACTTGTATAGATCTGTGTTGTATTAAGATTACTATGTCCTAGTAGTTGTTGTATTGCACGTATATCTACACCATTTTTAAGAAGGTGTGTTGCAAATGAATGTCTTAGAATGTGAGGTGTAACTTTCTTTGTAATACCTGCCTTTTTTGCATAATCTTTAATCATAAACTGCACATAACGTGGTGTAAGCATATGATCTTTCTGATTTATAAATAATAACTCATTATCAGAGCCTCTTTTATCAAGATATTCATGAATTAAATCAAGAGTATCATTGTCAAATATTACAATTCTATCTTTTTCACCTTTACCACGGATACGTATTGTACGATCAGTTTCATCAATATCTGCAATTTTAAGTTTTATAAGTTCAGATATCCTAAGACCAGTTGAATATAGTAATGTTAATATTAACTTATTTCTTAGCTTTGTTATGTTTCGTGGATTTGATTTTGTAGGGTCATATTCATCATCTTTTGCATGTATAAGTCTATATACTTGCTCTTCAGATAGTGATTTTGGTAGTGATTTTGTTCTTTTTGGAATCTTAATTTCATCTGCTATATCAATTTCACAGTAATTTAAAAACTTCTTAATTATCACTGTTATAAGATATAAGTAGTTTTGTGATACTTCATTGTCACGTTTAAGGTGTTGAATATACTTTTTAAAAGTTCTTAAAATGTCTTTTTCTGACTTGATTTGTTTTTGTGATTCCATGTATCTATTGAAATTTATAAGTATTGAGGAGTATGTTTTAAGAGTATTTGATGAATAGTTCTGTATATCTAAATCTACTATATAATCATCCATAAGATCTTCAAAATCCAGATCTTGAACTTCTTCATTATTCATTTTTCTCATTACTCATCTAATTTATTTTATAAAAAAAAATTTTCTATTTTATCAATTATCTTAAATTCTAATAAAAATAAAAAAAATGGGAAAGAATCTAATCTTCCCAAATTCTTATTAAATTTAAAGATTATTATTTTTTGTTATAATCTTAATGGTTTCAGGTTTTTTTACAACTTCACTCATTTTAACTGCTGCTAGTTGTTCTATATTTTTTTCTTTTGCAAGATCAACTAATCTTTGACTTATAATTCCATCAAAGATAACAGTTTTTATATTATCTGTATCTTTTATTTCATTGTAGATTTTTTCAACTGGAATTTCTTTGATAACATTAAAGTTTTCATCAAATAATTTTCCCATATTTGTTTTTGCCAATTGTTGTAACTGTTTTTGATACTTGTTTAGTTTTTTAGGTTTCTTTTCAGGTTTTGCTTCTTCTTTTTGTGGTTGTTGTTCCTGTTTTTGCTGATTTTTATTATGTTGTTTTTCTTGTTGTTTTTGTTGCTGTTTTTGTGGTTTTTGTGTTGTTATGTTTTTTGTTGATTTTTTTGGCTGTTTTGGTTGATAGTCATCTTCAATTGTTGTTTCAAATTTAACATATGTCTTTGGACTTTTTGGTTTAAATGGTTGTTTGTCATCTGATCTGTAATCATTTGATGGATGATGTTTTACTTCATTAACTTTTGCTTCTTTTGGAACTTGTTTTGTGTATCTGTAATGACCATTATGGTTTGGATTGTAATTTAGTTGATTTTTTAGTTTATCAACTGAGGTCTTATTTTTAAGAGCATGTATTACTTGATCTTTATCAAGATATTCAACTTCCTGACCTCTTGGTGCTCGTGTTACATAGTCAATATTTCCAACTTGTAGAAGCTCTTTAAGTATTAAATCTCCACCACGATCTCCATCAAGGAATGCTGTTACTGTTTTGTCTTTTGTAAGTTCAACAACAGTTTTTGGAATATTAACTCCCTCTACTGCTATTGTATTTTTTATACCATATTTTAGAAGATTAAGTACATCTGATCTTCCTTCAACAATAAGTATTGCATCAGAATCAGGAGTATTTGGTCCTGCTGGAAGTTTATCTTCACCAAATTCTATAATTTCAGGTATTCTTATTGATTCTTTTACCTCTTCAATCATTCTAGAACTTTCTGGTGTAAAGTCTTCCATCATATTTTGATATAATTCCTTTGCACGTTCTACTATTGTTCGTCTTTTAACAGCACGTACATCTTCTATTTTTGTAACTCTGAGATTTGCTTCACATGGTCCAACTCTGTTGATTGTTTCAAGTGATGCTGCAAGAATTGTTGTTTCAATTCTGTCAAGACTTGATGGTATAACAACTTCACCTTTTGTTCGTCCATCCTTATTTGTCATATCTACTTTAATTCTTCCAATTCTACCTGTTTTTTGTAGTTCTCGTAGATCTAGGCTGTCTGAGAGTAAACCTTCTGTTTGTCCAAATATTGCTCCAACAACATCTGGTTTTTCTACAAATCCTTTTGCATTGATTTGTGAGTGAATTAAGTATTTTGTTGTTGTAATTTCATCTTTAACCATATAATAATAATCTTCATCACTGAAATATTTGGCATTTTTATGTGTCATTGAATCGCCTTTTGTTATATTTTTTTTATTAGTTTTAAAGATAAAAATTTCTGATTTATTATTATATAATTTCATATTTTAATCAAGCAATTGTATTCTAAATTAATAAAAAAATGTTATTTACTAAATTAAGATGTTTTGATGATTAAAATTTATATTTAATGAAACATTATTAGATATTAAATATTATAAAAATTTCTTAATTTCTTATTTGAAATTTAAGAATTTTATTTTAAGTATTATTTTTAATTTAAGTTAGTATTTTTAAATTTTATTTAATACATTTTCTAAGTTTGTATTTTAATATATATTATTTTAACTTTTATAAAAATTAGAAAATTTTATGGACAAAATAAAAAGTAGTATAAATATAAGTTATATGAGATATAAAACAATATAATATAAATTGATGATATAAATCGGAGGAATTTATTCAAAATGAAAAATTCATTAATAAGGGTTGTTTTAGATATACTTAAACCCCACCTACCTGCAATACCATCATTTGCTATGTATCTTAGTGATCTTGATGGTGTAGATGGTGTAAATATAACTTTAATAGAAATTGACAAAGATACAGAAAATGTTAAAGTAACAATGGAAGGAAGCGATCTTAACTATGAAAAGATCAAAGAAGCTGTAGAAAAATATGGTGCTTCAATCCACAGTGTTGATGAAGTTGTTGCAGGACGTAGACTTGTTGAAGAAGTTACAACTCACCAAGACTAGAACTTTAAATTGTTAATCAACCCAAAGGAATTTAACTTCCAAAAAAAAATTATTTAACTTAATTTTTTTTATTATTTTTTTTTATTTTTTTTTAAAACTGAATTAATTTTAATTTATATTGATATTATTTTTTTTTAGTATATAGAGATGAAATAAAATGGCAAAAATAACACCAAAAAATCTTTTAAAACATAATCTTAATGGTAAAGAAGAAAAGAAAATTACTCTTGATAATCTTGCTGAAATGTCATCAACAGATAATGTTTCAGATGCAATGAAAAATCTTTATAAAACAAATGGAGTAGTTGAAGGTATTAAACCTATCAGCTCATCTTATAAAATTGTTGGAAGAATTAGAACTGCAATTACAGATTCTGGTGATTGGGGTACATTAATTAAGGCAATTTATGCATGTAATGAAGATGAAATTCTTTTTGTTAAATGTTCAGATGATACCAAAGCTGTATGGGGTGAAATGGCATCTACTGCTGCAAAACTTCATGGTCTTAAAGGTACCATTATTTGTGGTGCATCACGTGATACAAATGAAATTATAGAACTTGATTATCCTGTATTTTCAAAAATTACACGTTCTAATGCTGGTTTTGCTCTTAATGAGGGAGCTATTGGATCTGATTTATTTATTAATGATAAGATCATTAAAACTGGTGATGTTGTATTTGCAGATTGTGATGGTGTAGTTGTTATACCTCAAGATAAAGTTGATGAGGTTCTTGCTGAAGTTAACAATATTAAGAAATTTGAAGATGATTGTTTTGCTAAAATTAAGAAAGGTCAGCAACTTGATGAAATTCTTAATTTATAGAAATCCTCTTCATTTTTCTTTTTTTATCTTTTTTTAAGATGTCTTATTTTTTTATTGCTTTTTTTAAGATTTTTAAATATAAATTAATATTATTTTATCATTATTTATTTAATGATACTATATAAAGGTACCTAAAAGTATAAATATAACAACAAATATAGTATTAATTAGCATTATAATTAAGTATAAATAAAACATTATACAATAACAAAAAAAACTATTTGAAATAATAACTATAGTTAAAAAAAATAATCAATTAAAATAAAAATAAATAGCCACCAATATACATTAAATCAAAAAACATGAAAGAGTTGAAAATTACCTCCAAATTACAATAAATACTAATTTTACAAACAAAAGTTACAATTAACATCAAACTTAAACTATGAATACTAAATTTAGAAATTATTTATTTTATTAATAAAAAGATTATAAAAAAAATCCAACTATAGAAATACTAAAAACTAGGATTAGGATTAAAATGTCCAATAAAAAATCCAATAAAAAACAGAAAATGAAACAACTAGGTACAATATCACATAAAACTAGTACAAACAAGTTGATTGTACCATCAAAAATAACTCCAAAAATTGGTTCAATAATAGTAAATAAACAGAAAAAACCCATTGGAAAAATCAATGATATCATAGGATCAACAAAAAAGCCTTATATCTCAATAAAAACAAGTCCAAAATTCAGAAAAGCCAAAGTTGGAGAAGAAGTATACTTAAGTACAAATAAAAAACGAAGGAGGATGAGACAACGGCAGGCATACTAAAGAGGAAAAAAAGATATGGAAGACCTCATAAAACACTAAAATCAGAAAAAGCAGCAAAAAAAGCAGAGGAAGTCGAAGAAACAACAACAAAAACTACTACTACTAAAAAAGAATCAATTCCTAAAAAAGAGTCAAAAATACCTAAAAAACGAGGTCCGGGAAGACCTAGAAAAGTCAAAAAAGATGATGAACCAGCAAAACCAAAAAGGGGACCTGGAAGACCAAGAAAGGTTAAAAAAGAAGAACCTGAAAAAGATGAAGTAGAACATCATCACACCACTATCATTGAAAAACAAGAACCTCCTAAAAAACGAGGACCAGGAAGACCTCCAAAAAGTAAAAACAAAAAAACCAAAGATGCAACAAAACCTAAACGTGGACCAGGAAGACCAAGAAAAGTTAAAAAAGAAGACGATGAACCAGCAAAACCAAAAAGAGGACCAGGAAGACCAAGAAAAACTAAGAAAACCGAAGATAAAAAAGAGAAAAAAGAAACAAAATCTAAAGCTAAAGCTAAAAAAGCAAAACCAAAAGCACCAAACCCACTTCTTGAAATCTTCCAAGATACAGATACTGATAACAAAAATGATACAGACAGCACTGTAGATTCAGAACTTTCAGATATGATCATAGCAGATCCAATGAGTGATGCTGATGTAATAATACCTGAAGATTCAGATGTTGAACTTATGAGTAACAGTGATCTTGATGTAGAAGAGATCATTAAAATCGACACATCCGACTCTGAAGAACTTGAACGTGAACTTGACAATACAACTGGTCTTACAGAAAAAGAACAGATGAAAGAAGACGTTGCAGAGATGGAGAAAAAGGAAACAAAATGTCCTGAATGTGGTTCAACAAAACTTATCAACGACCATGAACGTGGAGAAGTTGTATGTGGAGTATGTGGTCTTGTAATTGATGATAATATCGTTGATATGGGACCTGAATGGAGAGCATTTGACCACGAACAAAGAGATAAAAGAACAAGGGTTGGAGCTCCTATCACATACACAATACACGATAAAGGTCTATCTACCATGATTGACTGGAGAAACAAAGATATCTATGGTAGAGATATTCCAGCACGTAACCGTGCACAGTGGTATCGTCTAAGAAAATGGCAACGTAAAATAAGAATTAGTGGAGCTACAGAACGTAACCTTGCATTTGCACTCAGTGAACTTGACCGTGACTCTTCAAGACTTGGACTTCCAAGATCAGTACGTGAATCAGCATCTGTTGTATACAGAAATGCTGTGGAAAACAAACTTATCCGTGGACGTAGTATTGAAGGTGTAGTTGCAGCATCACTATATGCAGCATGTAGACGTTGTAAAGTTCCAAGAACTCTTGATGAAATTGCAGATGTATCACGTGTAAGTAAAAAAGAAGTTGGACGTACATACCGTTTCCTAACTCGTGAACTTAACATAAGACTTCCACCTACATCACCAATTGATTATGTTCCACGTTTTGCAAGTGAACTTAACTTATCTGGTGTTGTACAATCTAAAGCTATTGAAATCATTAACCAGGCAATGGAACAAGGTTTAACTAGTGGTAGAGGTCCTACTGGTGTTGCAGCAGCAGCACTATACATTGCAAGTGTAATTCTTGGTGAAAGAAAAACACAACGTGATGTTGCAGATATTGCAGGTGTAACTGAAGTAACAATCAGAAACAGATATAAAGAACTAACAGAACAACTAGATATGGGTGTTAACTTATAGATTAATACCTTTTAATCTAGCTCATTATTTTTTTTAATTTTATACTTATTTTAACAACTATTTCTAAATAAATTACCTAATTTAATTAATTCTATTTTTAATAATTTAGCTACATACAACTAATGTATAATATTAATAGTCTATTTTCCAAAAAAAAGTAATAAAAAAAAGTGTATAATATGGGGGTTAAGTAGTAAGTAAGTCTATTTTACTTTGTATCTTAGAATACCTGCAATTCCACCAAATGCTTTATCAAGTTGAGTACCTTCTTCTGTTTCAACAGAAATAACTTCAACATGAGTATTTACTTCTTCGGCAAGTTCAATTAATTCTTCTGCAGTTTCTTGTTCTTTTGCAACTTTCATAACTTCATTACAATTAGAACAACGTTCTTCTTCCTGTTTTTGATGTTGTCTTAAAGTTTTCTGCATCATATTTCCACATGCAGCACATTCATATGTTAATCTTTTACTTTTAAGATTTTCAGATATGAGAAGTGTTTCAACAGCACCCATCTGGAGATTTGTTCTGATCTCTTTTTCACCATAAGATGAAAGACCATTTTCAGATATAAGACCAGTTAAGAATTTCTTCATTAACTTTTTCTCTTTCATAATATCCATTTCTTCAAGAGTATCTGCTGATTCATCAATAACTTCACGAATACCAAAATCACCAGTATAGGATGTATCTACAATGTTAATAATTTTATCATTAATTTCATAGTTAAGATAATCTCCTTCTACAAAGTCATTTTTAGTATGTCCAGGACCACCAACAAGTACACCTTTAAGTTCATCTTTAAGTGGAAGGAATGCTTCATCAACATATGAACCAATACGTTTTAGGAACTCGTGAGCTGCAAGTTCAATTACACGGTCAAACCTTCTTTGTGACTGACCCCCAGCTTTATGCTTACCAGGTACACCACTAGTTAGGTGTTTTACAATATCTACTCTTTTACCTCTGAGTGTTGCAATTGTAGATTCTTTCCTATCAAGTACAACTACACCATATACTTCTTTATATTCAATAATTTGACGAAGTGGTTCAATATAGAATTGACTGTCACAGTGGTAAGTATATGTCTGTACAGGTTCAGGTGGCTGGAATACGTATGTTTCCATTTTTTCTGTTCCTGGTCCACCTCTTGGAATCATACCTACAAACATTACAAGTCCTTTTTCAGGTGGTTTTGGGAAAAGTTTTAGACGTTGAATAATTACCTCAATTGCTGATTGTACATTTTTCTTTGTCTGTTTACTTTTAATGTTTGAACTCTGTCCTAGTTCATCTCTCATATGTTTTGCTACATCACTGATCTGTTTTTCAGGTGGTATATATACACTTACAAGTTCTGTTCCACGACCTTTCTTATTTTCAAGCTCTTTTAAAGTCTTTTTAACTTCATATAATTCTTTTGAAGATGCATCAGTCATTTAATAGTACCTCTTTTATAGTTTATTTTTTAATGATATAAGATTTAGTTTATATTGTATTTTAAAAATGTAAAATTATCTAGTTATAATAATTATTATTCTACTAGCAAAAAGCTATCTGTTGGGTGTTTATGTAGTTGAAAAAATCCTATAAATTTTTTTATTAAATTATACTATCATTATATTTATATTTTAATATATTTATTTATTTTCTAAAATTACTTTAAATTATAAAAGTAACTTAAAAGATACATAATAATAATATGAAATCTGTAAAAAAATAAAGTAGTAATATTTTATTTTAAACATTACAGATAACTTTTTAGGAGAAGAGTATTAATGCGTATAGTAATTACAATTGGTGGATCAATACTTCTAAAAGAATATGATTCAAAAAGATTTGAAGAATATGCAGAAGTAATAAGACAATTAAATCAAGAACATGAAATTTTCATTGTAGTTGGTGGAGGAAAACCTGCTCGCCAATACATCAGTGTTGTACGAGACATGGGAGAAACAGAATCAATATGTGATGAAATAGGAATTCAAGTAACAAGAATTAATGCAAGACTGTTACAATGTGCACTTAAAGATATTGCATATCCAGCTATTCCTACAAACTTCCAACAAGCTCTTGAATACTCAGCTACTAATAAAATAGTTATAATGGGTGGAACAGAACCTGCTCACAGTACAGATGCAGTAGGAAGTATTCTTGCTGAATATGTTGGTGCTGACCTTGTTATTAATGCTACAAGTGTAGATGGTCTTTATGATAAAGATCCAAATAAATTTGATGATGCTAAAATGTTTACAGAAGTTACAGCAGATCAACTTATGGAAGTAGTATCAGATAATGATACAAAAGCAGGAACTTATGAATTTATTGATAAAACTGCAATTGAAATAATTAAAAGATCATCAATAAAAACCATTATCTTAAATGGTAACAATCCTGAAAATCTTATAACTGCACTAAATGAACCTATTGGAACAGTTATTAAAAACTAAGAATAATAAAATATTAATGGAGATTTGAATAAAAATGGCAGTAGAAGCTCACAAACACTGTGCAATATGTGGACAACCTATACCTTTATCTGAATCATTTTGTTCTGATAAATGTGAAGAACAATACAGAGCAAGACAAAAACAAATGGCAAAACAAAGAAAAATTCTTTATGCAGTAATTGCTATATTTGTTGTAATCTATCTTGTAATGATGATAGGTAAAATGTAGATAAACACCACTTTAACCCTTTTTTTACTTTTTTTTATATAATTTAATTTTTCTAAAATAAGCTTCAACTAAAAAAAATGGAGGTTATGGGAGATTAAATATTTTAAAAAATATGATTAATTAAACATATAACTTAATCTATTTCTTATGATTTAATTCATTGAAATATATAATATCATCACATATCCTTTCAAGTAAGTTCATATCATGGCTTACCGCCAATATGCCAACATTATTTTTTCTACAATGATTAATTACAGACGTCCAAATTTGTGCTTGTGTTATTGCATCAAGCATTGTTGTAATTTCATCAGCAACAATAAACTTTGTCTTTGGATTAAGTGATCTTAGTATACTAAATCTTTGAAGTTCTCCACCTGAGAGTTCTGATGGATAACGTTTAAGCCATTCTTTTTTTATACCAAATTCATCTAGTACATCCTGTGGTGGATTCCATGATTCTGTAAGTATCTTACCCATATTCCATCGTGGATTCATAACCTTTTCAGGGTGCTGATAGATAAGTTGCACAGGATTAAATTCTTTTGATGAAATTTCCTCTCCATTTACTGTTACAGATCCTGTGTAGTTATCAATGAAGTTTGTAATAATTTTACCAAATGTTGTTTTTCCAGATCCACTATCTCCAAAAAGACCAACAATTGAGTTATTATCCATCTGAAAGTTAATATCTTCTATTATATTTACATTCTTTTTATATCCAAATGTTATATTTTCAGCTTTTAAAATATCCATTATTAACTCTCTCCTTCATCTTCTATTTGTGGGTGGAAACATCTGATCATACGTCCATTTAATTCTATAAGATCTGGTAGTTCATCTATACATTGTTGTGTTTTATATGGACAGTTATCACTATATGGACATCCTTTTGGTATTTCATTGTATGATGGTTGTTGTCCTAGTGTTAATTTAAATTCATTTTCAGGAAGTGCTAGTGATAATGCCTTTGTATATGGATGATATAACCTCTTAGCATCAGATGTGAAATTAGATGTATCTGTTATTTCAACTACATATCCAAGATATAGTATTGCAATTCTATCACTACATCTTAGTGCTGTGTTTATATCGTGTGTAATTAGTATTAATCCTACACCTTGCTCTTTAAGTTCTATTAAATCATTTATAGTTTCATCTATTGCTGGTTGATCAAGTCCTGGTGTTGGTTCATCTGCAATTATGATTTCTGGATCATTAAGAAGTGCTGTTGAAAGAAGAACTTTACGTGCCATACCACCAGAAAGTTGGAATGGATACATATCATCAACTTCAGGGCTAAGACCATATCTGTCAAATATTTCTCTTTGCTTTTGTGATTTTTGTGCATATAATTCTTTGTCATCTTCTGAAACATTACCAATTGCCTGTTTTTTTATCTTCATTAATGGATTTAGATAATTTACAGACTGTGGTATGAGACTTATTTTATCTCCACGTATTTCTTCTTTAATTTCTTGTGTTAGATCCTCACCTTTATACTTCATTACACCTTCTGTATGTGCATTTTCAGGAAGTATTCCAAGAAGTGATTGTGCAAGAAGACTTTTTCCAGAACCACTAGATCCAAGTATTGCTAGTATTTCATGATCATGAAGATCAAGTGAAAGATCAGATATTACTCGTAGATCTTTCTGCTGTAGTCCTTTAAAGTACTGTCTAAATGATATTGAAAGATGTTCTACTTTTAATAATTCGCTCATAAATATCAAATCCTCGTTCTATGTATTTGCACTCTGTGGATCGAGTAGTTTATGTACATTTTCTCCTATTAAGTCAAAGATTAATACAAGAAGTAGTAGTGAAAGTCCTGGGAATACTGCAAGCCACCAACATCCAACACTGAAGTATTTCATAGCTTCAGATAATATAATTCCTATTGCAGGTTCATGTGGTGATAGACCAAATCCAAGGAATGATATACTTGCTTCGTGCATAATTGCATGAGGGAATACTAATATAAGTCCTACTATTACCTGTGATACTACAAGTGGTAGGATGTGTTTTTTTGCTATCCACCATTTAGATTTTCCTAGTTGTTGTGATAATTTCACATAATCTGTTGCTTTTATCTGTTTTATTTCAGCTCTCAGTACACGTGCAAGAGGTGTCCAGTGTGTAAGTCCTATTCCCATTACTACTCCATAGAGTCCTGTACCAAAAGCTAGTGATACAAGCATTATAAGAAGTATGTGTGGTATTGATCCGAAGAGATCAATTACAAGTGCTACTGCTTCATCTACTACTTTGTTTATACTTGAAAGTATTCCAAGTACTATTGCAATTACTGTTGTAAGTAAAGATGTTAACATTCCAACAAATATACTTATTCCAAGTCCTAGTATTGTACGTGTAAACATGTCACGTCCCATCCAATCTGTTCCAAAGATATGTTCAAGTGATGGTGGTTGATTTATGTTTGCAAAGTTTATTGTAAGTGTAGAATCTGAATTTAAAAATAAACTTGTTAATATTATTGAGAAAAATAACAATGCTGCTACTACTAGAATTACTATTGTTTTTGTTCTTAGATTTGCATTGTATAGTGTCCAAATCTTCTTATTTTCTTTATTTGTCAATTTGTTCATTCTCCTTAATTCTTGGATCTACAAAGTAGTATAGTATATCTGCAATTAAGTTTCCTGCAAATACAAATACTGCACTTATTAATACTATTGCAAGAAGCAATGGTACATCACTTTGAAGTCCTGCTTGTACTGCTGTTTGTCCGAGTCCTGGATATGAAAATACTTGTTCAACTAGTACTGCTCCTCCAAATAATTCACTAAATGATAAAAATTGTAGTGTAATTGCAGGTAGTAGTATGTTTCTTAGTGTTTGTCTTTCTATTAAGTTCCATCCTTTTTCTCCTCTTGCTTTTGCAAAGAGTACATAGTCTGATGAGAGTACATCTACAAGTTCATTTCTTGTATATAATGCTATTGGTGCTACTCCTACCAGACTTAGTGTTAGTGCTGGTAGTACCATACATGATAGCCATTGCCATATTGTTGCATTTGAATTAAGTGTTGATATTGGTACACCAAGTCCTACTGGGAACCATCCAAGTTGTACTGCAAATATTATTATCAGCAACATTCCTATCCAAAATGATGGTGCTGATTGTAAAATATAACAGTAAGTTTTTACTGCTCTATCAATCCATGAATCCTTATTTTTCCCTGCAAGGATTCCAAGGACTATTCCAATAATACCACTAATTATCCATGACACTGCAAGTAAAACTAATGATGCCATGAATTTCTGTCCAATTACCTCTACTACAGGTACACGATATATTAAAGATACTCCAAGATTTCCTGTTAGCACCATTGACAACCAATTGAAAATCTTAGTTGTTAGTGGTTGACCAACACCCCAATACTGCTCTAGCATAGCTCTCTGGGCTGCTGTAACACTTGCCTCTTTTAGGTATGCATTAACAGGATCTATAGGAGACATTTCAAGAAGTATAAAACTAAATATTGCAACTGCAAGCATTAGTAAAATAAAATGAATTGCCTTATTTCTTATAAATTCCAACATTTTTTTATTCATAAAATCACTTATAAATTTCCATAAGCCTATTTTTCTAAAATATACACCTATTCCATCATTAATATAACTAGTTTTACTTCAATTGTCTTCTAAATAACATAAATTATTTTTTTTGTTTATTTCAGAGCATATTCTTTTAGAAGATAAGTTGCATAACTACTATTTTTTTAAATATTTTAGAAAAATTGAAAATTGTTAATACTTTATTGATTAAATAAACAATATTTGTAATACTTAATTAAATAAATGTATTACTAAAATTATATTTAATAAAAATAATATATAAAAGTTATCTAAATGAGCTCCATAAGATCTATAAAGACCAAATAGAGTAATACAAAATATATAAAAAATAGCTAAAAAGTAATACTTTTTAATAAAATCATAATAAAAATCATAAAAATAAAAGGAGATTAAAAAAAATAAATGGAGTTAAAAAATAAATAAACTCCATTATTTTCCTAAGAAGACCTATTTATCAACACGTTTCCATTCACAAATATTTTGTAGATAATCTTGTGGCATAGTTGGTGGTGTACCCATATCAATATCATCACCTACAAAGTAGCAATGATTATAATCTACAATCCATAACCATGAAGCTTCAGCAGCAGGACCAAATCCATTGTTTGAATCAATATATGCTGCTTTTGCCCAAAGATCATTTGATGCATTAAGATCTGTTGTTGTCATAGCCTGATCTAATACTGAATCAACTTCACTATTGCTATATGCACCAGGATTCATATAATTATCCTCTGTATAGTTTTCTTTTGAATGATACTGTTGATATACTGTTTTATATGGATCTTCTGATGATTGTTGGAAAACAACAGGACTATTATACATATTTTTATAAATTGTATCCCAATCTGTTCCTTCAAGTTCAACTTCAATTCCTAAGTTTTTAGCTTGTTCTTTTACAACAGTTGCTAGTGATTGTCTGTCCATGTTTTTAGCACTGTAGTATAGTTTAAAGGAAGCTTTTAATCCATTTTTCTCTCTTATTCCATCACCATCTGAGTCAACCCATCCACCTTCATCTAAAACTTTTTTAGCTTCATCAACTTGATTATCTTTTACTTTAGCAGCATCATTGCTGTAAGCTCTTAAGTCAATTCCTGTTGAATCTGGTGTTGCATGACCTTGATATACAGTATTTGCAATTTCTTCTCTGTTAATACCAATGTTTAAAGCTTCTCTTATTGCTGGATCTGCTGTTACATTGTTACCTACAGGATTTCCTTGATCTGTTTTTTCACCTGTATCATTAAGGAATGGTAATGATATACCTTGTGCTCTTGAACCTTTATATTCAACCATATGATATCCATCAATTTTTTGATCTAGATTCATAAATGATGCTTGTACAACATCTGCTTGTTTTGATTTTGCATATTCTATTGCATTATCCTCTTCAGGGAAGAGCATTGTTATCTGTTTAAAGTATGGTTTTTGACCATAGTAGTTTTCATTTTCAACAAATATTGCTTGCTGTCCTTTATCCCATTGTTTAAGTTTGTATGGACCTGTTCCTATTGGATTTTTACCGTATGTTTCATTATTATATCCTTTTTCAGGTACAATTCCTATGTATCTTAATGAGTATATGAATGTTGATTGTGGTTTTTTAAGTGTAAATTCTACTGTTGTATCATTTAGTGCTGTTGCATGATCAAGGTTACTCATATCAAGTTCTGAGTTACTTGTTCTTGCTTCATTAAATGTAAATGCTACATCTGATGCTTTAAGTGAATCATTGTTTGAAAATTTTACGTCATCTCTTATATCTACTGTCCATTTTAGTCCATCTGAACTTATATTATATCCTGTTGCTAAGTCATTTTTAATGTTTCCATCTTTATCTGAGTTAAATAAAGTACTTTGAATGAGTGGATTAAAATTTATGTGTCCACATCCCCAACCTGTAAGTGGGTTAAATCCAGCTTCTGGCTCACCTGCATGGTTGATTGATGTTACAACCAGGTGTGTTGGGTCGTTATCTTTTACTCCTCCAAATAAAGATGCTGCTATTGCTACAATTACAACTACTGCTATAACTGCTACTATTGCATATTTATACTTCTTTTGCATTTTCTTTTGCAGCTCCTTGTTTTATATAATTGAAAGATTTTTTTCTATAATGTTTTTAAGTATATTGTTTTATTAAGTGAAAATAAATTTATTGAGATTATCTAACTAGACTTTTTTTTTGAAAAGTTAGAAAAATTGAAAAGTGTTAATACTTTTTGGATTAATTAAACAATATTTGTAATACCTTTTTAGATATTTGTATTACTATATGAATATATAAAAAAAGTAGTATATAAAAGTTACCTAAATGAGCCTCTATTAGGTCTATAAACACCATATAGAGTAATACAAAATATATGAAAAATAGATAAAAAGTAATACTAATTATAAAAATAATCATAAAAAGAAATTATTTGATAAAAAAAAAGGATAAACTTGAAAAAAATAATTTCAAGTAATTCTTTATATTCTATATTTGTCCACAATATTTTTTTAAGAGGTATTTTAAGTTAAATGATTTCCCATTTAAAAAAAAATAACATTATCTAGTATTATTTAGAGTTTAGTTAGTTTATAATTTAAACTTCATTTACATATTTCCTGTTACTATGTCAAAATTTACTACATTTTTTTATTTGAAATAAAAAGTTCATAATTAGTCAAATTTATTTCATATATTTTTTTTAACTTATCTGATTATCGGGGATTTTAGAAAGATTATCATCACTTATGAACTTCTAATAAAATTTTATCAAACCATACCACTTCAATGATTGATAAATGTGCATTAAATATTTGATTTTTCGAATTGTTCCAATAGATTTTCCTATTTTTATAGCTGAAGTTTCTCATTTATGTTTTTTGAAAATTATTTTATGTTAATAATTTTTCATCAATTAAGTTATATTTAATAATACTTTTTTACTAAAAAGTATTACTACTACTATATCTAAAAGTACTACTATATAAAAGTTACTAAAATAAGCCCCCATAAGGTCTATAAACGCCAGATAGAGTAATAAAAAAAATATTAAAAATAGCAAAAAAGTAATAACACATAATAAAATCAAAAAAAATACCTAAAATAAATACATAAAAAATAAAATCTAAGAAAATAAGTTAAATTATAATAAAAGTTAGCGCCGAGAATGGGATTTGAACCCATGAGGAGAAACTCCACGGGATCTCAAGTCCCGCGCCTTACCTGGCTAGGCTATCTCGGCAAATAAAAATAAATTAATTTTAATAATTAAAACTATTAAAGTATATTACTATATATTATAGTAATCCTTTATATAGTTTTCTATCGTCTGAGTATAATTTCATTCAACAATCAATCTAAAAAATGAAAATATGAAATCACCAAACTTAGGATTTAAGTTCGATTTCAATACTTACATTATCAGGAACATTCACTTTCATAACTTGTCTCATAGCACGTTCATCAGCTTCGATGCCTACAAGACGTTTGTGAATTCTTAATTCCCATTTTTCCCATGTAGCTTTTCCTTCACCATCAGGACTTTTTCTTGTTGGTACAACAAGTTTTTTAGTTGGTAAAGGGATAGGACCGGATAAATCTACACCAGTTCTTTCAGCTATACTTTTAAGTTGATTACATACATCTGCAATCTTTTCAGGATCTGTTCCGGTTAATTTAATTCTAGCTTTGTTCATTAATAATTCTCCTTAAAAAACTAATAAAACCCATTAATTAAAAAATAAATAAAAAGAATTACTTTATATTTTCCTAAAAAAAATGAAAACTACACAAGATAACAACTAATAAATTAAATTACATTCCAATAAAAACACTTACATGAATTTTATTAAAAAGATCTAAAAAAGTAATTGTTAGGAATTATGTGTAAGTTGACATACTAATTTTTTTATCTAAAAAAGAAAAAATATAAGTAAAAAAATTTATTTTACTTATTTTTTGTCGGTTATGTCTATACACATACCTGCTGCTACGGTTTGACCCATATCACGGATAGCGAATCTTCCCATGTGAGGGATTTCTTTAATGTTTTCGATAACCATAGGTTTTGTTGGTTTAATTGTTACTAATGCAGCATCTCCTGTTTTAAGGAAGTCAGGGTTTTCTTCTTTAGGTTGTCCTGTTGCAGGGTCAAGTTTTACATCTAAAGATAAGAAAGTACATGCAATTTGTGCTGTGTGTGCGTGGAATACAGGTGTGTATCCAACTGTGATTACACCAGGGTGTTGTAATACAACGATTTGTGCTTTGAATTCTTTAGCAACCGTTGGAGGGTTTTTGGTTGTTCCAGCAACGTCTCCTCTTTTTACATCGTTTTTACCTACACCTCTTACGTTGAATCCAACGTTGTCTCCAGGTTCAGCTTTTTCGAGAATTTCGTGGTGCATTTCGATAGATTTAACTTCTCCAGTTACTCCTGCTGGTTCGAATGCTACGTTATCTCCGGAATTTAATACTCCTGTTTCTACTCTTCCTACAGGTACTGTACCTACTCCTGTAATTGAGTATACATCTTGAATAGGTAATCTTAAAGGTAAGTCTACAGGTTTATCTGGTTCATCAAGTGCATCTAATTCTTGTACTAAGGTGTTTCCTTTGTACCAAGGTGTGTTTGCACTTTTATCTGTGATGTTGTCTCCTTCAAATGCTGAAACTGGGATGAAAGGAACTTCTGAAGGTTTGAAACCTACTGATGCGATGAGTTTTCCTAATTCTTCTTTAAGTTCGTTGAATTTGTTTTCATCGTAGTCTACTACATCCATTTTGTTAATTGCAATAATTAACTGGTTGATACCTAATGTTTTTGATAAGAAGATGTGTTCTTTTGTTTGTGGCATGATACCGTCGTTTGCTGCTACTACAAGTACAGCTGCATCTGCTTGTGATGCTCCTGTAATCATGTTTTTAACAAAGTCACGGTGTCCTGGACAATCTACAACTGTGTATTCGTATTTTTGTGTTTCGAATTTAGCGTGAGCGAGGTCGATTGTTACTCCTCTTTCTCTTTCTTCTCCGAGTCTGTCCATTACAAATCTGAATTTGTCTTCTCCATCATCTAATTGTTGTTCAGCAATAGCTCCTTCTAATAATAAAAGGTGTCCTACTAATGTTGATTTACCGTGGTCTACGTGACCTATGAATGCTAAGTTCATGTGTGTTTTTTCTTTTGCCATTATATATCCTCCATATATTAAACATGTTTTTGAATATAATTTAATAAATCAAGAACTATTTAAAATGAATAGTATGATTTATCAGTTGTTAGCAAGCCGATTGCTAGATTTTAAAAACAATAAATTATTTTCTATATATCTAGAGAACGTCCTCTAACATAGTAATGTAAAAACTATATCACAAAGAAATATAACCAGGGAATAGTTATATTCCCCTGCAAATATAATTTCTCCAAATAATCTTTAATTACTTATTTGCTTTCTAAATTACTTACAAGAGTAAATCTAGAATTATTCCATAATAATTTATGTAATATATTAATTAAAATTTATGTTTATTGTTATTAATATACTTTGTCATTTATCTTTCTCATAAAAATTTAAAATTATGTGAAAAATAAGAAAAAAGAAAGTATACAAGGAAATTTGTATACTTATCCTAAGTAGTGATCAGGTCCATATGGTTCTGGTGTAAGACCTTTTCTTTGACGGATTTCTTTTACGATTTGATTTTGTAATTCTCTAGGAATTCTTTCAAATCCTGAGTTTTCTGTTGACCAGATACAACGTCCTTCTGCTGCTGATCTTATATCTCCAGCAAATCCGAACATTTCAGATACAGGTACTTTGGATTCTATGGTTGACATATCTCCATCTTGACCCATTTCTACAATTTGTCCTCTTCTGTTTTGTATTTCACGTGTAGCAGCACCCATGTAATCTTGAGGTACGCTGATGAATACTTTCTGCATAGGTTCCATTAATGTAGGTTGTGCTAACATGATAGCTCCGTATACTGCTTTTCTGATAGCAGGTAATACTTGTGCAGGTCCTCTGTGTACAGCATCTTCGTGTATTTTTGCATCCATAAGACTTATTTTTACACCCATTGCTTTTTCATTTGCGAGTGGTCCGTCATCAAGTGCGCTTTCAAATCCTTCCATTAATAACTCTTTGATCTCATCTAAGTATTGGATACCACGAGTTTTGTTTACAAATATACTGTGTTTGTATACATCCCATACTTTTTTAGCTTCATCTTTGTCAAGTCCGTATTCTTGGAATACTTTTGCAGATTCTTTACCTTTTACTCTTCCTTCTTGGATTGCTCCTTCAGAAATAGCTCCCATTAATTCATCTGATAATGGTTCAATATCTATGTAGAATCTGTTGTGTTTGTTAGGTGATTTACCTTCAACATTTGTAGCTGTACCAGCAATTGTTTCTCTGTATACTACAATAGGTTCAGATGTTTCTACTTCAAGTCCTTTATCATTAATTCTGTAGATGATAACTTCAAGGTGTAATTCACCCATACCAGCAATTAAGTGTTCACCGGTTTCTTCGTTAATTTCTACTCTTAATGTAGGGTCTTCTTTACCAACTTGTCTTAATACTTCGATAAGTTTTGGTAAATCTTTTGTGTTTTTAGCTTCTACAGCAACTGTTACTACAGGTTCTGAGATGTGTTCAAGACTTTCAAATGGTGCAATGTTGTGGTCTGCATCTGTGATGGTTTCCCCAGCAATAGCTCCTCTTGCTCCTGTAATAGCTACAATGTTACCTGCAGGAACTGTGTCTGTGTTGATTCTTTCAGGACCCATATATACTCCAACTTGTTGGGTTCTTGCTTTGGACATTGAACCTACAAAGAAGATTTCTGATCCTTTTTCAATTGATCCACCGTATACACGACCGGTTGCAATTTCTCCAGCGTGTTTATCGATACTTACATCTGTTACCATTACAGCAAGTGGTGATTCTGAATCAGTGTTGATCATACCTTGACCTTCAACAGATTCGATGTCTCCAGACCAAATTTTAGGTACCCTGTATGCTTGTGCAATTTTTGGGCTTGGTAAGTGTTCTACTACCATACCGAGAATTACTTCTTCGATTTTTATTTTACTTGCTAATTCTTTTTGTTTATCTTCGTTACAGTATTCAATGATGTCTTTGAAGGTAATGTTTGTTTTTAACATTGTTGGTACGTTAATAGCCCAGTTGTGGTATGCTGAACCGAATGCAACGGTACCGTCTTCAATTTTAACTTGCCATTCTTCTTTGAATTGTTTAGGAGCCATGTTTTTGATGAGTTTGTTTACTCCTGCAATGATTTTTACAAATCTGTTTTGTAATTCAAGGTCGTCAAGTTTTAATTCGTTTATAAGTCTGTCTACTTTGTTAATGAAAAGTACAGGTCTTACGTTTTCTTTTAAAGCTTGTCTTAATACTGTTTCAGTTTGAGGCATGATACCTTCTACTGCACATACAACTACTACAGCACCGTCTACTGCTCTCATTGCACGTGTTACGTCTCCACCAAAGTCAACGTGACCAGGTGTATCGATTAAGTTGATAAGGTAGTTTTTATCTTCATAATCGTGTACCATTGATACGTTTGCTGCATCAATTGTAATTCCTCTTTCTTGTTCTTGTTCATCGAAATCAAGGAATCTTTGATCTCCAGCAAGTTCTGAGGATATCATTCCTGCTGCTGCAAGAAGGTTATCTGATAATGTTGTTTTTCCGTGGTCGATGTGAGCTACAATACCAATGTTTCTGATGTATTCAGGCTCATACATTAATTCTTTAATCTTTTTAATCATTTGATCTCTTCGACTCAAATATATCACCTAAAATGTTAAATTACGTTATAAAAAATTACTTTATAAATCTATTTTTATCATAAGTATTTAATAAAGTCTATCTAATTTTAAAAAAAAAATAAAATAAAAAAAAGTAGTAGTTTAAAATCTAGTGTGCTGATCTTGCTACTCTTTCTTTTTCTTCTTTTTTCTGTACAGCGAAGCTTCTTGAATCTTCTTCTGATGCAAGAAGAATTTCATCAGCAAGACATTGTGCTGCAGATTTTTTGTTTTTGAATGCAGATTGCATCGCACCTTTTGTTAAAAATCCAAGTGAAAGGTCTACTCTTCTTTGTGGTGCGATATCTACTGCTATTTGGTATCCGATTCCACCGTATTTGATACGTGTGGTTTCTTCTCTAGGTGCTGTGTTTTCTACAGCTTTTACTAAAACTTGTACAGGGTTTTGTTTTGTTTTGTTGTTGATTATTTCTAAAGCACCTTCTACAATGGAGTATGCTTTGTTTTTCTTACCACTGTTTCTTTCTGTTCTCATGATTTTATTCATAAGTCTTTCTACAATTGATACTTTGGATTTTGCAAATTGTCTTTTTACGTGACGTCCCATTGTGTGTGGTACAACAACTTCATCAAGACATACGTAGTTTTGTAATCCCATATCTTCTACTGTAACTTCTGTTACATCCCATTTATCGAATAATTTAAAGCTCATTTTAATTAATTCTCCTTCAACAAAATCTATCTAACTGGTTTTTCGATTTTTCCACTTACCATTTCAGATAAAGCTACGTTGTTTACTTTTGTAACTTTCCATCTTACTCCAGGAATATCTCCCATAGACCTACCTGATGGTCCACCGATTCCTTCAATCATTACTTCGTCGTGTTCATCAATAAAACCGATAGCTCCGTCACCTGGTGCGAAAGCTGTGATTTGTTTTCCGTTTTTAATTAATTGAACTCTTACACATTTTCTGATAGCAGAGTTAGGCTGTTTTGCTTCTATACCTACTTTTTCAATTACAATTCCTCTAGCTTGAGGTGATCCTTCTAGTGGATCTGCTTTAATGTTTAATCCGAGGGTTTTTCTTTTGTATTGTGTATCTTTCCATCGGAAATTCTGTCTGTTATCTTTTAATTTTTTTGCTGCGAATAATCCTGGCAAATTTATTCCTCCATTTATACTTGTTTTTATTTATAAAAAATTTTGTTTATTTTCTATTCAAAGTTCTACATGTGTATGTCTTGATAATATTTTATCAAGTTTTACCATGCTATTTAATATTTTAATATTTGTGTGAAATAATTCACATACTTTTCATTATAGATTAGTATTAACTGAGTTTTTGTTTTAAGAATTATGATAGAAGAATAAAAGTATTAAAATACTTTTTTGTCTATCAAAATAAAACTAATCATAAATATGGTTATTTTATGATAATATTACTAATTTCAAATTGTCTTTTAGCAAATTGTCTAGCTCGCTGAATATTCTGACCATTTTTACCAATAGCCTTACGTTTACTCTTTGAGTCGACATCCAAGGTAGCGATTTTATTACCTTTTGCATCTTCATCAAATTCAATTGAATTGATAGTTGCAGAAGATAATAAATTTTTTATAAATTCGCCGGGATCGTCAGAGTGTTCAAGGATTTCAACACTTCTGTCAACACTTTTTTGCATTTTGCCAATAGTACTTCCATTTTTTCCTATGGCTAATCCCATGTCTCCTTTTTTTACCAAAAAAGTAATTTTATTATGTTCGTCATCTATAATACAGTCCTTAACCGTTGTACTTGTTATTGTTTCAAAAAGTGCAATATATTTGATTTCATTGGTTGTAAACTTGACGGACATAGTATCAATTTACTCCTTTAACTCTAAGATGTTAGAGTCTCCAGGTTCTTGTACTACTAGAACTGTTACTGTGAATGGTTTACCACAGATTGAACCTAGTTCTACACTTGAACCTTCAAATGTGTATACTGGCATTTCTGATAGTTTAGCATATGTTTCTACATCTGCTTTCACATCTTTTGGAGCATTTTCTGCAATAATTGCTAATTCTCCGTTTCCAAGTTTAATTGCTTGGAGTGATTTATTGGATCCTAATATAACCTTACCAGTGTCTACGGCTACACGTATCCCTCTTTCTATATCCATGTACTGCCTCCTAATTTTTATCTTTCATTACAACGCCAACAGACCCAGTTCCATGGGGTATTGGCTGACCAACAATAACATTCTCGATGATTCCTGTTAGATCGTCAGTTTCTCCACGTATACTTGCATTAAGTAAGTGTTTTCCAGTTTCTTCGAATGCTGCACGTGCTAAAACACTAGATTTTTCTCCACTAATACCATGTCTTCCGATAGATTTTACTACTCCATCTACAGTCATCATATCAGCAACGAGCATAATATGTCTAATATCTACACTAAGCCCTTGTTCTTCCATTGTTGTGTACAACTCATGGATGATAGCATTACGAGCTGCTTCAATTCCAAGAACTTTCTCAATTTCAAATATATCGTTTGTTGTTGTTCTAACGATGTCAACACCGTCAATTTTCAAGATAGCTCCAATATTGGATCCTTCTGTGTGAATAACCCATTCATTGTGCTCATGACGAATAACAACTTTACCGATACCTTTAACACCACTAATCTGGAGATCTCTGATCTTATCTGCTAGTAATCTTAATTCTCGAATACCTTGTTGCATTTTTTCTTCATCTTTAGAAAAAGTGGTTTCAAAACTCAGTAAATTATTATTTATCTTTACATGTTTAAAAGTCTTTTCTATTACAGAGGTAACTTCATCAAGTTCAAGTCTTCTTTCATCAAGAATATCTTGATCAATTTCAGCTGAAATAGTATTGTCCATGTAATTTACATTAAAGTTTTTTATAACATCATTTAATGTAATTTTACCGATTTTATTACCCATTTTTCTAATAAATTCCTCATCATCTCTATATTCTTCTGTAAAGTATATATCCATTGTAGGTGTTGAAATCTTCTTACGAGCGTCAACAACCTCAATAAGACGAGGAAGCCCTAGAGTTACGTTTAACTCTACTACCCCTGCATAGTGAAAAGTACGCATGGTCATCTGAGTACCAGGTTCACCTACAGACTGAGCTGCAATTGTACCTACGGATTCTCCAGGTTCAACTTCTTCACGTTCATATGCTTCTTTAACTTTAATAACTAATGTATTTAATTCATCATCAGATAAATTATTACGATTTGCTGCTTGTGTTATTTCTTCAACAAGTTTTATAGGGAAATAACTTGCACCATTTTCATTAATAACAGCTTGAACTGTTTCAATATCAAATTCCATACTTAATCCACCTTATTTACCCATCTCAGATGTTTCTAATCTCATTTCTTCAATTAATTTATCTAAGTTTGCAACTTGTCCATAATCACTTTTTGCAGGGTTAATTCCATCTTCACCGTATTTGAATTGTACAACTCCACCACGGTTGTCACGTACTGTACCATCTTCACATACACTAAGATCGTGAAGTGCGTTAACAAGACGTCTCTGCATGTAACCACTCTGTGCTGTACGGATAGCTGTATCTACCAGTCCTTCACGTCCTCCCATAGCGTGGAAGAAAAATTCGAGTGGATCAAGTCCATGTTTGTAACTGCTGTGTACGAAACCACTAGCTTTTGAACCCACATCCCCTTTGTGGAAGTGAGGTAATGTACGGTCAATGTAACCCCTATTAATACGTCCTCCACGAACAGCCTGCTGACCTACACAAGTAGCAATCTGTGTTAAGTTAAGCATGGATCCACGAGCACCAGTAAGTGCCATAATTACAGCACTGTTGCTTGTACTGAAGTAGTGTTCAGCAATAACCCCAGTATTATCCCTTGCTTCCCCGAGCACTTGCATGATTTTCATCTCAAGTGTTTCACGTAAGCTACGTCCAGGAAGTGCTTCAAGTTCATTATTTTCATATGCTTGAATAAGTTGTTCCACTTTAGCATCTGATTTTTCAAGAAGTTCTGCAATTCTTTCTTCTGCTTCTTTAGGAATTTCCTCATCAGCAGTACCAGTTGTAAATCCTCTCTGCATTACCCCTCCATATACAGCAAGTTTTGTTGCATGGTCAAGGAAGTAACGAGCTTCACTAGGTCCGAATTGTTTTACGATAGCATCAAGTATTTTACCACTACCTGATCCGTATCCTTTATCATCAACAACTCCTCTGAGAAGTTCTCCGTTTTTAATTACAACGTAAGCATCATATTCACAGTTTTCATGTTTACATTCTTCACAATTTCTACAAATTTCTGCTTTATAAACAAGGTTAAGTTTATCAGGTAAAAGAAGACTGAATATTTCTTTTCCTGTCCAATCTCGTTTTTTAGGTTCTGGAAGTTCCATTTTTGATCTTTTAATGATCTGGAATGCTTTTTCTTCTGCATATTTTGTATCTGCGTGTGTAAGTAAGTATGCTCCTGTAATGTGATCGTGAATAGCTCCGATAATTGGACCACCATAACGAGGTGATAAGATATGTTCTTGTACTTTCATGATCTCATTTGCTTCAGCACGAGCTTCAGGTGTCTGGAATACGTGCATGTTCATTTCGTCCCCATCGAAATCCGCGTTGTATGGAGGACATACACATAAGTTTAATCTGAATGTTTTATATGGAAGTACACGTACTTCGTGAGCCATCATTGACATACGGTGAAGTGAAGGCTGACGGTTGAATAGTACAATATCTCCATCAATAATATGTCTTTCTACGATGTATCCAGGTTCTAAGTTTTCAATAACTGTTTCTTTTGTTTCATCATATACTCTGATTTTACGACCATCAGGTCTTATGATATAGTTTGCACCAGGATGTACATCTGGACCATTTCTGATGTATTCTTTCATTTTTTCCATGTTCCATTCAGTTACAGAAATAGGTACTGTTACCTCTTTTGCAATCATTTCAGGAACTCCAACTTCGTTAATACTGAGTGTTGGATCTGGTGAAATTACAGTACGTGCTGAGAAGTTTACACGTTTACCTGCAAGGTTACTTCTGAACCTTCCTTCTTTTCCTTTAAGACGTTGTGCTAATGTTTTAAGAGGTCTTCCTGATCTGTGTCTTGCAGGAGGTACTCCTGATGCTTCGTTATCAAAGTATGTTGTAACGTGGTATTGGAGTAATTCCCATAAATCTTCAACAATAAGTTGAGGTGCTCCAGCTTCAAGGTTTTCTTTTAATCTCTGGTTGATTCTTAAAATATCAACAAGTTTGTGAGTAAGGTCATCTTCTGATCTTTCTCCTGTTTCAAGAGTAATTGATGGTCTTACTGTTACAGGTGGTACTGGAAGTACTGTTAATACCATCCATTCAGGTCTTGCAACTTCAGGATTTATACCAATGAATATGTAATCTTCTTCTGGAATATTTTCAAGTCTTTCTCTTACTTCACTAGCTGTTAATTTATAGTTACCTTCTACAAGTGAGATAGGTTTGTCTATTTTAACTTCTATTTGTTCTTCTTCACAGTGTGGACATTTTTCTTTTTTAGCTGTTAGGTGAATTTGTTTAAGAATATCTGAGATATCTTCACCATTTTCTAATTTTTCTTCGAGTTTTGCTTTGTATGATAATTTTTCAGTACCAGTAAGAAGTACTCGTCCACATTTACGACATGTTGATCTTAATATTTTGTGGATTGTATCTGCAAATCCTACATGTATTACAGGTCTTGCAAAGTTAATATGTCCAAAGTGACCTTGACATTCTCCACCTTTTGATCCACAGGTACGACATTTAAGTCCAGGATCTATTACACCAAGTCTTGGATCCATAAGTCCTGCTTCAATTGGATATCCATCTTCATCGTATGTATCTGGTGTTACAATTTTAGTTACAGACATCTTTCTTATAGTTTCTGGTGACATTAAACCAAAATCTATTTCAGATACTTTTTTAAATATTTCTTTCAACTGTAAGTTCCCTCCTTAAATTTATGCTTTGTCTTCCAGTACAAGATTTGGTGATATACATAGTGATTTTAATTCATCAAGTAATAATTTAAATGCATATGAAATCTCAATTGGGAATGTTTCTGTTTCTCCACAGATTGCACAGTAGGTTCTGTCTCTTATTTTATCACGTACTGCAAGTCTTCCACATTCACCACATATAAGTGCTTCATATTTATCTGACTCATCAAGTAATCTTTCTTTAAGTGCTAAAGCTGCACCGTGAGCAATGAGACAGTCACGTTCCATTTCCCCAAATCTAAGTCCACCTTCTCTTGCTCTACCTTCTGTAGGCTGACGTGTAAGTACTTGTACAGGTCCTCTACTTCTTGCATATACTTTATCTGATGTCATGTGGTGTAGTTTCTGGTAGTATGCTACTCCTACAAAGATCTCAGCTTTAAATCTTTCCCCTGTAATACCATTGTATAATTGTTCACGTCCATGGGTTTCAAATCCATTAGCTTTTAGTAATGCTTTAAGATCGTCTTCTGGAACTCCAGTAAATGGTGTACCATCAATACGCATTCCTTGCATACATCCTGCTTTACCTGCTACCATCTCAATAATCTGTCCAATGGACATCCTTGATGGAATAGCGTGTGGGTTGATCATTAAATCAGGACACATACCTTGTTCATTAAATGGCATGTTTTCTTGTGGAACAATAAGTCCAAGTACCCCTTTCTGTCCGTGTCTTGATGCGAATTTGTCACCGTATTCAGGTTGTCTGTGATCACGTACTTTTACTTTTGCAAGTTTGTTTCCTTCAATTGTTTCTGTAAGCATTACTTTATCAACAATACCATGTTCTCCGTGTCTTACTGTAACTGAAGTTTCACGTCTTCTTTCTGCTACTGTACCAAATTCATCTACATCTTCAAGGAATCTTGGAGGTGATGTTTTACCAATAAGTACATCTCCACTTGTTACTTGTACTTCCGGATTTATAAGTCCATCTTCATCGAGGTTTTTATATACTTCTTCTGATCTGTATCCTCTTACCATACTTTCTGGATATTCAAAGTGGTCTTCTTGTCCACCAGGATATCTTCTTTCTGATGCTTCATATGATCTGAAAAATGATGATCTTCCAAGTCCACGTTCAAGTGATGCTTTGTTCATAACAAGAGCATCTTCCATGTTACATCCTTGGTATGAAAGAATTGCTACAACAAAGTTCTGACCAGATGGTCTTTTATCATACTCTGTTGATACCATACTTTTTGTTTTTACAACAGGCATTTGTGGCTGGTGTAAAAGGTGTGCTCTTGTATCTGTTCTTAAGTTGTAGTTTGATACATAAAGACCAAGAGCCTGTTTTGTCATCCCTGCTTCCATTGTGTTCCTAGGTGAGGAGTTATGGTCAGCATATGGAATAATACCTGCACAGATACCAAGCATTGTTGATGGATCTATTTCAAGGTGGGTGTGTTCTTCTGTAATGTCTTCTTCAAACATTGCAATGTATAGATTTTCTTCTTCTTCAGCATCGATGTATTCAATGATTCCATTTTCTATAAGATCAAACCATTTCATTTCACCTGCTGCTACAGCATCGATGATTTCATCTGTAAGTTTTGATACTCCATCTTCTACTATTACAAGAGGTCTTCTTGCTCGTCCAGGATCTGTAAATATGAATATTTCATTATTTTCTGCATAGTAGGTAATGTTAAGTTCATGAGTTAGTTCATTAGATCGTCTTTTTGTTTTAACTTCATTTACAAATAATTCTGGCTCATCAGTAGTTCCAATTAATTTACCATTTATATATATTTTTACTGTTGGCATTCTATTTACTCCCTCAATATTTATGATTCCATATTATGATCTAATGGTGTTATATAGTCGAGTTGTTTAATATCTTCTTCAATATCTTTAAGTGGATATCCTTCTGATATTTTTGTTACGATAGCAAGGTTTTTTACAAGTCCACAGTTTGGACCTTCCGGTGTTTCGTTAGGACAGATTTTACCGAACTGTGTTGGGTGTAAATCCCTAGCTTCAAAGTGAGGCTGACTTCTTGAAAGTGGTGATACTACACGTTTAAGGTGTGATAGTGTTCCCATGTAACTTGTTCTGTCAAGAAGCTGACTTACTCCAGCTCTTCCTCCAACCCAGTTACCTGTTGCTATTGCGTGTTTTATATTTTCTGTTATAACATCTGATCTTACAGCTTGTTTTATTGAAGGTTCTTTTCCACGTGATAGGCTACGTTCTAGTTGATATGTCATATCACGAGTTAAGCTTGTAAATGCTACTCTGAATAGATCTTCCATAAGATCTCCAGATACTCTTAATCTTTTATTTGCGTAGTGGTCCTTATCGTGAGGTTCACGTTCACCATTTATAACCTGTAGGAGCATATCTGCCATTTCTGCAAGATATACAGCTTTGTCAATACGATCTTCAGGTTCTACACCAATGTGAGGTAAGAGGTATCTGTCAATAACATCTTCTGCTCTTTTAATTTTGTATTCTTCTGTCATTCCTTTTGCTACTCTGTTACCAATGTATTTGATTGCATCGTATTTTGTTGTAACACCTGTTGTTTGAATATCGTCAATTAATAAGAATTGTGTATTTATATCATCAGATACACTGTTTACTAAATCTACATCTCTTTCAAATCCAAGTGCTCTTAATAGGATTACAAGTGGTATTTCTCCAGGTACATATGGGAATGAAATTCTTAGGAATACTCCTTTTTTATGTGGTTTTCTGTATTCAAGTGTTATTCTTGCACGGAATCCACTTTTTATTGAAGTTACAACAGCTCTTGCTCTTCTATCTTCAATATCTTTTTCACTCTGTTCAAGTATAATTTTGTTAGGAGCAATTTCTTCCATAGTTACAATAGCTCTTTCTGATCCATTTACTATGAAGTATCCTCCAGGATCCTGTGGATCTTCTCCTACTTTTTCAAGTTCCGCATCATTAAGTCCATGTAGGTGACATGCTTTTGATTTTAGCATGACAGGTAATTCACCTATATACACTTTTTCCATTTCATAATCATCACTGTCTCCTTTAACAAGAGCCATGTCAAGATACATGTGAGCTGAGTAGTTAAGGTTTCTTAGTCTTGCTTCTGATGGTTCAATTATACTTTTAGATCCATCTGCTTCTTTTATAAAAGGTTTAACTATTTCAACATCACCAGTTTTAATAGTATATTCACCATGATCCAATGTTATTGGTTCTGTAATATCAACAATTTCCTGAATCTTATTGTCTAGGAAATCATTGTATGACCGAATATGGTGGTCTACTATATCATACTCATCAAAATATGAATCAACTAAAGACCATGCGTTTTTTGTCATATATCCATCTCCATTTTGAAAAGAATAGCTTTATTTTTTTTAGTAGTTTACACACTATTTGCTACTAAAGGGTTTTCTTTTCTAAATAATAATTTACATCGTTATCAATTGTAGATAAGTTGTTAATTTTTAGGGGATTCATAAAATAAAATTCTAAATCAAAACAAGGGTATTTTTAATTGCATCTATGTGTAATTTAAAGAAAACTAGATTTATTTCTATTAATATTGTGATGGTATAATTAATAAAAATATAACATCTACATTAAATTCCACTATAAATGACTATCATATGTTCATATTCACATTAGATATTGGTAAAAAAAGTAATTAAATTATTTAATTATTAAGAAATCTTGAAATTCTCCGGATATGATGCAATTAATGAAACATAAAGTCCCCACATCATCATTCGAAATAATTAGTAAAAAAAATAATAATAACAATTCCAACAATTTCTTTTTTTGTAGAAATATTTCTAAATTTATAAATAACCCATCACTTAATCTAATATGAATAAAAAAATAATTTAACTCCACATTTTATGCACTTAAATTAATACATAAAAGCTGAGAAAAGAATCCTTTGTTATGATATTAGATATTATTATACAAATTTATCATTAAACAAATATCCACCAATCATTTTAAGAAGTAACTCTTTTTACTTTATCTTAAATACTTTCTTAAAATAATTTATATTTCATAATTAATTTTAGAATAAAATATTTGATTCTATTTAAAACAGCGATAAATAGAATTTCAAATCTTTAAAGGAAACATGATTTAAAAAAAATTAAATTCTATAAATTAATACGTATATCATATATTTTTTATTCATTATATAAAAACATTAGGTTTTTTTTTAATAAATAAAATCTAGAAAAAAATAGCTAAATAAAACACAATATTACACATCATGAATTTTTAATATAATATTAAATAAAATTGATTTTAAAAAAAATAAATTGTTAGAAAAATCACATTTATTCTCTAACAATTCTGTATGAAACAAAAATACCTGCTGTCATACTTTTTCTTGTAATTTTTATAAGATCTCCTACTTTAGCATCAATTGCTTTTACTACAGGATCATCTGGTAAAATTTTAGGTACTTGATCTGGTCTTACATCTTGTTCTTCAAAAACTTTCTGTGCTTCTTCTTCTGATAAAATTGTATGTTCAGGCACTAAATCGTGTTGTAAAATATCAACTTTCAAAATATATCCTCCAAATAAAACTCTATATTAATTACATGATTATTTGATAAAATTCAAAAATAATTAAAAAAACATTAAATTATCAACAATATTAATAGATCTAGAATTTATGATATAAATAAATTTAACATAAAAACATAGAAAATTTCTGAAAAAAATAATTATTAACAAAAAATAAATCTAAAATAATTATGTATCAAAATAAAATGCTGTAAAAATAATTTAAGCGGGCCCGACGGGAGTTGAACCCGCGACCGCCTGGTTAAAAGCCAGGCGCTCTCCCAGACTGAGCTACGAGCCCTAAAATAAAAGTGCAAGCGCCTTGGCCGGGATTTGAACCCGAGTCGCAGGCTCGACAGGCCTGCATG
>NZ_JALEKL010000010.1 GCF_022768985.1 Methanosphaera sp.
TTAATTTTTTTCTTGCATCAATCATTTGGGTATGGCGACCAAAGCGATAGGGTCACATCTGATCTCGTCTCGATCTCAGTAATAAAGTCTATCTACGTTCTTGTTGGTACTATAAGCGGTAAACTTATGGGAAGGTTCGAAAGTTGCCAGCCCTTAAAAAAATACAAAAAAAGCTATTTTTAACTTTTAACTTATTTCTAATTTTAACATAAATTTAATTTATTGATTTTTTCTAGGATTTTAAAGACTTTTATTTTATGTAATATTTTCTATTTTTGTTGTTTTAAGTCTTATGTGTACTAACTAATTTTAAATACTTTTTTTTATATATTTAATATTTAATTAAATCATATTTTCGAGGTTTTGATATTGATTAAGTCTAAATCTTTTAATTCTAATTTTATTATTTTTATTATGATGCTTGGAACTTTCAGTATTTTATCAACTGAACTTGGTTTTGTTGGTATTCTACCACAGGTTGCCCAGTATTTTAGTATTGGAATTGATGATGCTGGTCTTTTTATTAGTTGTTTTTCAGCTATTATTGCAGTTGGCAGTCTTATTGTTCCTATTGTTGTTAGTCGTTTTAATCGTAGGCATTTGTTTATTGTAGTGCTTGCCATTATGAGTATTTTCTCATTTGCTGGTGGTCTTACTGATAATTTTTATGTTGCACTTGCATGTCGTATTGTTACTGCTATTTTTTATCCTGCATATATTTCTATTGCATTTACTGTTGCAGGTGAAATTGCACAACCTAGTGATGCTCCTCGTGCTATTAGTAAGATTGTGATGGGTATTTCTGCTGGAACTATTTTTGGTGTTCCTCTTTGTACATTTTTTGCAAATCATGGTGGATATCCTATGGCTATGTTTTGGTTTGGATTTCTTAATCTTGCTATTTGTATTCTTACTGTACTGTTTTTCCCATCAATTGAAGGTCACGAAGATGTTAATTTAAAAAGTCAGTTTTTATCTGCTAAAAGTGGTATTTTCTTAATTTCTACACTTGCTGTTGTTGTTTTTTCAACTGGTTTTTGTGGTTTTTATAATTATGCTTCATCTTTTATTCAGCTTGTTACAGGTATTGTTGGTGGTAATGTTACAGTTACTCTTTTAATTGCTGGTATTATGAGTATTTTTGGTTCATGGACTGCAGGTCGTATGCTTAGTAGTGAAGGTTCTTCATGTTTTGTTATTTGTAGTGTAGTGTGCATGTGTGTGAATTTCATATTATTTTATGTATTTGCTAGTAACTATTTAGTTGTTATTTTACTTATGGCTATTCTTGGTTTTCTTGATGGTATATTTAATAATCTTATTCAGTACTGGATTTTCTCTGCTATTCCTCAGGCTCCTGAGTTTGCAAATGGTGTGTTTATGAGTATGCTTAATGTTGGTATTACTGTTGCTACTATTTTATCAAGTCGTGTGATTGATAAGGTTGGTATTATAGGTATTATTCCTGTATGTGTTTGTATTTTAGTAGTTGCAATTGTTTTATTTGCTTATCGTATGAGACGATATCCTACAAATGATACATCTTAGAAATATCTTCTCCCTTTTTTTACTTTTTTTGTTAAAATATCTATTTTTTTATATTACTTTAGATATAAGTTATTATTACTTAATTTTTGTATATGATAAAATTTAAAAGGAGATGTGATTAGATAAATCTTAATAATTTACGTGGTAATGTTGATTTTATACTTTTTATAATGGTATTTGGAACTTTTGGTATTTTATCAACTGAACTTGGTTTTGTTGGTATTTTACCCCAGATTGCATCATATTTTAATGTGACACTTGATATGGCAGGTCTTTTTATTAGTGGATTTTCTTTTGTTATTATGATTGGAAGTCTGGTTATTCCACTTATTGTGGGAAAATGTAATCGTAAGCATTTATTTGTATTGGTATTGTTGTTTATGAGTATCTTCTCATTTGCTGGTGGTCTTACACATAACTTTTATGTTGCTCTTGCATGTCGTATTATTTCTGCATTTTTTTATCCTGCATATATTTCTATTGCATTTACTGTTGCAGGTGAACTTGTAGATCCAGTGGATGCTCCTCGTGCTGTTAGTAAGGTTGTTATGGGATTTTCTGCTGGTGAAATTCTTGGTCTTCCTATTTGTACATTTTTTGCAAATCATGGTGGATATCCTATGGCTATGTTTGCTCTTGGTTTTCTTAATTTAGTGTCATGTATTGTGACATTATTGTTTTTCCCATCAATTGAAGGTCACGTTGATGTGAACTTTAAAAATCAGCTTAAGTTGTCACGAAAGCCTATCTTGATATTATCAGCTATTGGTGTTGCAGTCTTTTCTACAGGTTTTTGTCTGTATTATAATTATGCTGCATCATTTCTGCAGATTATTTCACATATTACAGGTGAGTTTATTACATTTACATTACTTCTTGGTGGTGTTATGAGTATTGTGGGTTCATGGCTTACTGGTCGTCTTCTTGTTAAGATTCCGGGAAAGACTGTGATTGTTGCACCTGTTGTTATTTGTATTAATTTAGCATTACTTTTATTGTTTGCTACATCTGGTAATATGATTTTTATGATTGTTTTATCTGCTTTGTTTGGTTTCTTTGAGGGTGTTTTTACTAATATTATTCAGTATTGGATTATTACTGCTATTCCTCAGGCTTCAGAGTTTGCAAATGGTGTATTTATGAGTATGCTTAATGTTGGTGTAACACTTGGTGCTGTTATTGGTGGTTTTTTAATAGCTGATATAGGTTTGATGGCAATAATTCCAGCATCAATTATTATAATATTATTATCCATTATTTTATTTGCAAGTAGAATGTATAAATTTAGTAAAACTACATCTTAAATTAGGTGTTATTTTAATTTAAATAACACTTGCTTTTATTCTTTTTTTATTACTTTTTTTTAATTCTAAAAACTATTTATTATATTATACTAATTATTAAATAATTTAAAAAACAAATATATTAATATTAAAGTATTAAAATTTGAGATACTTTTTATAATGGCACTTTTTTTTATAAAATAAAACTTTTTTTTGATTAACAAAATTATATATTAAGAATAACTATTTTTTTAAAATTAAAAAACTAGGAGGTAGAAGATAACATGATGGATATAGTATCTGTATGTGTAATTGCAGTTGCTCTTGCAATGGATGCATTTAGTGTATCAATAACAAAAGGATTTACACAAAAAAATCTGACAAAAGCACAATGGCTATACTATGGAATATTTTTTGGATTTTTCCAATTCTTCATGACAGTTCTAGGATATCTATGTGGAACAACAGTAAGTGGATTTATATCATCAATTGCATCATTTGTAGGATTTATACTTCTAATGATAATTGGAGTAAATATGATACGAGAAAGTCTCACATCAGATGATGAGGAAATTACAGATAACTTCAGCTTTAAGGAAGTATTTATTCTTGCAATAGCAACAAGTATTGATGCATTTGCAGTAGGACTTAGTTTTGCAATACTAGGAAGTGAAGTATTAATACCAAGTATAATCATAGGAGTTACAGCATTTATAATCAGTCTTATAGGTGTATTTATAGGTGCAAAACTTGAAGATAAAATAGGAAAATATCTTGGAGATAAAGTGGAAATATTTGGTGGAGTAGTACTTATAATAATTGCAATTAAAATTCTTATAGGATTATAATAATAAATCCCCCCCAACTCTTTTTTTTTATTAAAACTATTTTTATATATTTTTTTAATATAACAGATGTTAATATTTATTATAGATGTTAATCTTATATTATAATATGTAGTTCTCAGGGCGGAGTGAAATTCTCCACCGGTGGTGAAAATATAAAATACAATAATATATTAAAGTCCACGAGCATAGATGATGAGATAAATAATAAATGAATATATTTCTATGCTGATTTGGTGCAACTCCAAAACCGACAGTAAAAGTCTGGATGAAAGAGAATCATAAGAAAATAAAATCTTAAACTTAATTTTTTCTCAAAAAAAATACAATGGGATATAAATAAAAATAATATATCTAAAACCTTGAAATTAAGCTAAAAGCCCTGGTTCTATTGTATTTTCTTACAAATTACTTAATAGAAAATTTTTGAAAATATACAAATACTTGATAATTAAATTAAAAACAGGAGAGAAAATATACAATGAATCAAGAAACATCAATACAAAGAGTAGAAACAGCAATAAAATATCTTCAAGATAAAAAAGGAATAATTGTAACAGATGATGAAGATAGAGAAAATGAAGGAGATATCTTCTATCCTGCTGAAACTGTAACAGAAGAACAAATGGCAATAATGATACGTGAATGTAGTGGAATAATCTGTCTATGTATGACAGATGAAGATGCAGACAGACTAGAACTTCCACTAATGGTAGAAGAAAACACAAGTACATACAAAACAGCATTTACAATAACAATCGAGGCAAGTGAAGGCGTAACAACAGGAGTAAGTGCAAAAGATCGTGTAACAACAGTACGAGCAGCAGTAGCAGATGGAGCAAAACCATCAGATCTAAACCATCCAGGACACGTATTCCCACTAAGAGCAAGAAATGGTGGAGTAGAAGAAAGAGATGGACATACAGAAGCAAATGTAGATCTAATGAAACTTGCAGGATACAAACCAATGGGAGTACTATGTGAAGTAACAAACATAGATGGTACAATGGCAAGAATGCCAGAACTTGAAGTAATATCAGAAAAATACGATATGCCAATTGTAACAATAGAAGACATAAAAGTATACAAACAAAACATGAACTAAACATGGGATATTACCAAACTATAACCTCCCACCATCATACTTTTTTTTATTATTTTTTTGGGGAATAAATAGTATAAAAATAACAACTAGGAAAAATAAAAGGGGAATTTTACCATTATATAATTTGGATGCAAGAAAAATAAAACTATATTAGAGGTAAAAACTATGACAGAAGAATTAAAACTAGTCGAACAATGCTACGACCCACTAGAATATGGATACTTACATGGATTTAACAGAAAACTAACACCAGATGAAGAAGCAAAAATAAAAGACATCATGACAAAATTTAAACCAGCAACATTTAAAAATGTCATGCAAATATCAGGAGATCCACACGGCTGGATGTGCACAGAAGAAGACATACAAAAAGTAGAAAAAGCACTAGGAATCACAAACACAGTAGAAAAAAGACGAAAACAACAACAAAAACAACAAGAAATCTATGACAAAACACGACATATAAAAGAAGAAGCACTAGAAGAAATTGAAAAAATATATGCAGGAGCACCAAGACCACCACAAAAACTAGACATACTACTAAAAGTAGCACAACAAGTATATGACCCAGCAAACAGCTTCAGAGACAACAGATTCTATGGAGGAGGACAACTATTCATAGTAACAAAGAAAAGCATATGGTATGTAATAAACAACTCACAAGAAGGAAATGACACATCAATAAACAACATACAAATCGATGATGAACCCGCAGCAATAGGATTTAAAGCACCATACACAGAACACCTACATGAGCTAATACAAAAACTAACAGAAAACAACCACTACAAAGACCCAATAGAAGATGTAGAATAAAATATAAATTATCACCACCTATATTTCACCTATTTTTATTCTTTTTTTTAAAATATACTCTATCCATATTAAAAGATGTTATAAATTAGATTTAATAAAACATTTAATTAGATAAATACATCACTACTTTTTTCTAAATTATAAAACTAAATCATATGGGAGAACATTAAAGTGAATGAAGATCAATTTGAAAAAGAATTAATACAATATCTTTCAACAGGAAACATAACAAAAGAAGAACATCTCAAAGGACTAAATCAGTATGAAAACATAGACTTCATCATAAAAAAGAAGATCTGGAAATATGAACCACAAATTAAGACAACAGAAGATCTATGGAATAACTTCAAAGAGATACTAGAGCAACACAATCAGGATAAACTACGAGGAAAACCACTCACAGATTCAGAATTTAATCAAGTAAAAAAGGTAATAACAGAACTTAAAACACCATATGATGCAGGAATATTTATATATGGAGTAAATGGAACATCACAAATTGAAGTTGATCTTGATGATGGAAGTCACATCTATCTTACAGTATTTAATCAAGACCAGATAGGAGCAGGAGATACAACATATCAGATAGTAAATCAGATAAGAAGACCTGCAAAAATAATAGGAAAACAGGAACGTCGCTTTGACACAACACTACTAATTAATGGACTTCCAATAATACAAATTGAAGAAAAAAAGGATTCATCAGCAGTAGATGAAGCACTCAACCAGATGCAACAATACATCAGTGAAAATCAATACAGTGATATATTCTCAACACTACAAATTCTAATTGCAATGACACCAGGTGATGTAAAATACATGGCAAATACAACATCTGATAAGTTTAACAAGGACTTTGCATTCCGTTGGCAGAGAAAAAGTGATAACTCAAAGATATATAATTGGAAGGAATTTGCAGATTCAATGCTAAGTATACCAATGGCACATCAAATGGCAACCAATTATATGATACTTGATGGAACAAAAAATAAACAAACACTCAAAGTAATGAGACCATATCAGGTATATGCAACACAAAATGTAATAGAAAAACTAAAAACAATAGATTTCGACTTTGGAATAAATAAGGTAGGATATATTTGGCATACAACAGGATCAGGAAAGACAATAACAAGCTTTAAAACTGCATGGCTTGCAAGTCGAATGCCAAAGGTAGATAAAGTAGTATTTTTAGTAGATAGAATTGCACTAACAAAGCAGACAAATGAAAGATATCGTGCATATGATCCTGACTCAACAGAAGATATAGTAGGAAGTATAGAAGATACAAAAAATACAACACAACTAGAACAAAAACTAAGAAAAAATGATAACAGTATAATAGTTACATCAGTACAGAAACTTGAAACATTAATGAAACGTAAAAACTTCAAAGTACCAGATAAAAACATAGTCTTCATAGTTGATGAAGCACATCGTTCAACTGGTGGTGAAACATTTGCAAAACTACAAAAAACATTTAAAAAATCAGCATGGATAGGATATACTGGAACTCCAATGTTTGATGAAACAACAAAAGGACTAAGAACAGAAGACATATTCGGACCACTACTACATGCATATACAATAAGTGAAGCAATATCAGATCATAACGTACTAGGATTTAAGGTAGACTTCCAGACAACAATAGATGAAAAACAGATAAAACAACACTACTTACCTGAATTTTATAAAGAACAACATCCAAAGTGGACACAAGATGAAATTCAACAAAAAATTGATAACCTCACAGTAGATGATATAGATGATGAAATAGAGCCAAGTTTTTATGATGAAAACATCCAACATATAAAACTTGTTGTAGATGATATATTTACAAACTGGCGTAACAGATCATGTGATGGAAAATATAATGCAATGCTAACAACACATGTAGGTGGAAATCGTGCAAGTACACCAATGGCAATGATGTATTATAATGAATTTAAAAGAGTCAATGAAGAAAAACGTAGAAATGGTGAAAAAACACTAAAGGTAGCTGTTACATTTAGTCTTAATACAACAAATAATGACACAATGCTAGAGACAAATCAGGGATTATATGAAGCAATAATGGATTATAACCAAGAATTTGGTACAAGTTTTGGACTTGACACAGTAGATGAATATAAACAAGACCTGATAAGCCGACTTGATAAAACAGCTTCAGATAGAAACTACCTTGACATAGTAATTGTGGTAGATCAACTACTAACAGGATTTGATGCACCACAACTAAATACATTATATGTAGATAGAATACTAAGAGGTGCAAATCTAATACAAGCATACTCAAGAACAAATCGTATAGATGATTCACGAAATCATACAAATGATAAACACCACACAAAACCATGGGGTCGTATAATAAACTACAGATGGCCAACAGATAATGAAAATCTTATGAATGACGCACTTGCAATCTATACAAATAAAGACTCAGCAAACTTATCTGATGAAGAAAAAAAAGAAGAAAACCAGAAAAGTGGAGTAATTGCAAAATCATACAATGAAGAGATTGAAGAAGCACGTAGTCAACTAGAAATAATAGAAGATATAACAGATAACTTCAAACAACCAGTACCAAAATCTGAAAAAGCAAAAAAACTACTAGCAGTGAAACTAAATAAATTAAATGCATCAATATCACGTCTAAAACAGTATGAACCAGAGATAATTGATGGTAAAATGGAAGGATTTGACTATGAAAATCCAACAAAAATCTTTGCAGATCTAGGACGAAGTATGGATTTGGAAGATAAAATTAAGATGACAACAAACCTGCTTAAACAAGACCTTGCAAAAGAACAAAACGTATCAGTACATGAAATTGACCTTAAAATGATACATATCAAGGATGTAGAAGTAAACTATGACTACCTAACTGAACTAACACAAGATCTAGTGAACCATGTACTACGTGATGAAAAAGATGAAGCACAAAAAGTTAAAAAAGAAATACATGAACATGCTGATACTCTGGAAAATATAGAAGAAGCAAAAAGAATCAAAAATGGGTCAAATATAATTGTAAGTGGTCAATTCCCATTTGAGGAGAAGAATATAAAATATCCAGTAAAATTTGAAAGCTATGAAGATGCAGGAGAAATCTATACAATGGCAAATGGATTTGATGCACAGATGCAAATTGACAGCTTCATAAAACAATGGGGATTAGTTGATGTTGTAACAATATCAGAACTTGAAAACCTGATAAGTACACATACCTACTCAAAAGAAGACTTAAATGATACAGAAAAGATAACAAAAATACAAAAAAAGGCAGCAAAAGACTTACAATATCAGAAAACTGCAACAGATGAAGAAGTACAAAAACTTAAAAAAATAAAATACAGAAACCAACTAAGCAAGGCAATATATAAACTAGCAGATAAACTTATTGAAATAATATAGATGATAATATGACAGATAATACACCACAAATAAGATATCCTGAATATACAGAAAAATGGAATAAATATAAACTAGGAGAAATATCTGAAAAAGTTACTAGTAAAAATAATAATTTAATATATAATGAAACATTTACTAACTCTGCAGAATATGGTGTTGTTAGTCAAAAAGATTTTTTTAATAAAAATATTTCAAATACAAAAAATCTTGATGGATATTATATAATTCAAGATAAAGATTTTGTATATAATCCTAGAATATCAAAATTAGCACCAGTAGGACCAATACGATGTAATAAATTAGGAAGAACAGGAATAATTTCACCATTATATACAGTATTTCGAACCTATAATGTAGATATAGAATATTTAGAACAGTATTTTAAATCTTCAAAATGGCATAAATTCATGTATTCTAATGGAAATAGTGGAGTAAGATCTGATAGATTCTCAATAAAAGACAAAGTACTTTTTGAAATGACTATACCATTACCATCTTTACCTGAACAACAACAAATAGGACAATTATTCCAGAAACTAGACCAACTAATAACAGCACAACAAGAAAAAATACAACACCAGAAACAAACAAAACAAGCATTACTACAACAAATGTTCCCAACAGGAGATAGTAGTATGCCAAGTGTGAGATATCCTGGATATGATGATGAATGGAGTGAATGTAAACTAAATAATATATTAACTTTATTAAAGGATGGTACTCATGAAACACATAAAGATAGTAGTGAAGGTTGTCTACTTTTAAGTGCTAAGAATATAAAAAATGGAAAAATATTTTGGAATAAAACAGATAGAATTATTTCAATAGAAGATTATAATAAAATCCATAAAAACTTTAAACTACAACAAGGTGATGTTTTATTAACAATTGTAGGATCAATAGGAGAAACAGCAATACTAAAAAATCCTGAAAATATCACATTTCAAAGAAGTGTAGCATATTTAAGACCAGATAAATCAAAACTAACAGCAGAGTATTTAAATATAGTAATTCAGACAAGACAATTCCAGAATGAACTAGACAAAAGAAAAGCAATATCAGCACAACCAGGAATATATTTAAAAGATCTACGAAAAATAAGAGTAAAAATACCATCACTACCAGAACAACAACAAATAGGACAATTCTTCCAGAAAATAGACCAACAAATACAATATAATACTACTAAATTAGAACACATAAAACAAATGAAAAAAGCATTACTACAAAGAATGTTTATCTAAAGAATAAGTAAAAAAATAACACTAGTAATTATATTTCCTGTATAATTTTTTCTCCCTTTCTCTTTTTTTTAAATTATTTTGTTCAGTTTCCACGATGGGAAATCTAGCAATTAAGACAGTTTGTTTTAAAGTACTGAAAATATATAATAAAAAATTTTTAATATTAGAATATAAAGTAGTTCTGTTTTTCTAAAGGATATGATTTCTTAGTTTTTTTCTTTCATAATAGATTGTATTGATAAATAGTATTTTTACTAATTTTTAAGTAGATAATTAAATTGTAATTATTGATTTTTTCATGTAAAAAGTAGTAGGGTGTGTATTTTTATCTAGAGAATTTATTATAAAAAGATGTTTGTATAAATTAGTTTAATATATAATAATTAGAATTATAATCAAATAAAAAAAAATAATATATTGAAAGGAAGTAAATTTTTATGAGTGATATTCAACAAATTACATCAACACTATGGGAGATGGCTAATGATCTTCGTGGATCTATGGATGCATCAGAATATAAAAACTATATTTTAGCTTTCATGTTTTATCGTTATCTTTCAGAACATCAGGAAAATTATCTTCTAAATGAGGATATTTTGGATATTGA